>DBIS01000047.1 GCA_002296975.1 Deltaproteobacteria bacterium UBA796
CTGAAGTTGGCGATGCCGTCATCAAGCATCGTGCCTTAGCGGGGCTTCACTTCACAGGGAGCACCGGCGTCTTTCAGCATATGTGGTCCACGATTGGCGCCAATATCGGCAACTACGCCACCTACCCACGCATTGTCGGCGAGACCGGCGGAAAAGATTTTATCCTCGCCCATCACAGCGCTGACCCTGACGCCCTCGCCGTCGCAATTGCGCGAGGTGGCTTTGAGTACCAAGGGCAAAAATGCTCCGCAGCGAGCCGAGTCTACATTCCACGCTCTCTTTGGGCCGAAGTCTCTGCCCGGACCGTTTCCATGATCGAAGAAATGAAAATGGGTAACGTGGTCGATTTCAGCAACTTCTTGGGCCCGGTTATCGATGGGCGCGCACACCGAAAGCACACCGAATACCTGGAAATAGCTCGAAAAACAGGAAAAATCCTCACGGGTGGGCATTCGGATGGCAGCACAGGATGGTTCGTCGAGCCAACTTTGGTCCAGTTTGATGATCCTCATGCTCAGTTGATGAAAGAGGAGATTTTTGGCCCCATCGTTTCGGCGTTCGTGTACGAAGATGACCAATGGGACAAGGCGATAGCCCTCGTCGACCAGACCAGCCCATACGCCCTAACTGGAGCTGTTTTCAGCAATGACCGCTATGCGGTTAATCAGGCATTGCAGGGCTTGCGTCAGGCGGCTGGAAACTTTTATATCAACGATAAACCGTCGGGTGCGGTGGTGGGTCAACAGCCCTTCGGCGGGGCGCGGGCATCTGGTACCAACGACAAAGCTGGCAGCATTCTTAATATCCTCAGATGGGTGTCCCCCAGAACCATCAAGGAGACATTCGCACCACCTCACGATTGGAAGTACCCGTTCTTGGGTTGACAGTCCCGGTCAGCCAGATACACTACAATTGAACGGGGGGTCCGCGCTATGCGGCCTCCAACTGCCGAGCGCCCTGCGGGGCCAGCCAAAGGGTCTCACCCTTCGGACGGCGACCGGTCCTCTTTTTGACTGCCACTCGGCACCGCCCTTCAGGGCATCGTGGCCACGGCCACACCCCCGATCCATCTTGTCGCGCCTTTTCAGCGCAACAAAATGGAGCAACCCAAGAAAATGAATGCACGTCAGGCCTGACAACCCCCTCATTGTGCAGGGGGACGGCAAGGTTCTCGTCGAGACCAAGCACGCCAAATACGAAGAAACCCGAGATTTTCTCGGGCGCTTCGCCGAGCTTGAAGCCTCACCAGACCTTCTCCACACCTACAGAATCACCGCATTGTCTTTATGGAATGCCGCATCCGCAGGCATGAACACCTCGGAAATTATCGACGGTCTTCGTGAGCTGTCCAAATTCGATGTCCCGCAAAATATGCGCGACCAAATTACAGAGACAATCGACAAATATGGTCTGGTGAAGTTCATCCCTCACCCCGATCAGCCTGCAGAAATGATTCGGGTACAGTTCGCTTCTGGCTTCGTCGCAAAGTTGGTCGCCAACAATTCAAAACTTCGGGAATTCATGGTCGAGGATGGCCGCCGGCATTGGATGCTCGGTGGTGGGCACCGCGGTATTTTCAAACAACGCGCACTTCAAGATGGATGGCCAGTCGAGGACCTCGCGGGGTTTTTGCCAGGTGCACCCCTCAAAGTCGAACTTCGCGACACCATGGTGAGCAACGGCAAACCCTTTGTCCTTCGGCCCTACCAACTGGAGGCTGCATCCCGCTGGTACCAAGATGGGCAGCCATCCGGCGGCTGTGGCGTGGTGGTCTTGGCCTGCGGTGCTGGTAAAACCATCGTTGGTATTGAGGCGATGCGCCACGTTCAAAGCAGGACCCTCATTTTGGCCACCAACCAAGCGGCGGTCAACCAGTGGGTCCGCGAGATCATCGACAAAACCCATCTCACAGCCGATCAAGTTGGGGCCTACACCGGCACCATTAAAGAAATCAAAGACGTTACGGTCGCCACCTATCAAATCCTGACATGGCGACGCTCCAAGACCGCCAAGTTTGAGCACCTCCATCTGTTTGAAGACCATGATTGGGGCCTGTTAATCTACGACGAGGTCCACCTACTTCCTGCCCCTGTGTTCGGCGCAACCTCCGCACTTCAGGCCAGGCGTCGGCTCGGCTTGACCGCCACCTTGGTACGCGAAGATGGCCGAGAAGGCGATGTGTTCAGCTTGGTTGGCCCCAAACGCTACGACCTGCCATGGCAGCTTCTCGAGCAAGGCGGCTACATCGCCACCACGTCGTGTACCGAGGTCCGAGTTCCGTTTCTCAACGGTGCCCGCGAGCGCTATGAACGAGCAGACGAGCGCCAAAAGTTTAGAATCGCTTCAGACAACCCGGCCAAACTCCCGGTGTTGGACGACTTGGTCAAGCGTCACAAAGAAGACAACATCCTGGTGATCGGCACCTACGTCGACCAGCTTGTCGTGATTGCCCGACGCCTAAAGGCACCCCTGATCACCGGCAAAACCCCTCACGACGAGCGCGATGTGCTCTTTGAGGACTTCAGGACCGGACGAATCAAACTTTTGGTTGTGTCAAAGGTCGCCAACTTTTCCATCGACTTACCCGACGCCAATGTGGCCATTCAAATTTCGGGTAGTTTTGGTTCCCGCCAAGAAGAAGCCCAGCGCCTTGGCCGGATTTTACGTCCTAAAAAGAAAGAAGCCCGTTTTTACACCGTCGTTACCGCGGACAGCAAAGAGCAAGAATTCGCAATGAAGCGTCAGCTCTTTTTGACCGAACAAGGCTACCGCTACCACATAGATGAGCGAACTCAAGCTTAATTGAGACCGCCAAATGAGAACCAAAATGGAAAATTCAGAAAACCCAGGCAACACTGAACAGCCTGGAAACTCAGACAATAACGACCGCCGACGCAGACGTCGTAGACGCCGCAAGGGGCCACGCAGCAAGCAGCCAAACCAAGGCGGGCAACGCGGCGCCATGAAGCGAGACCTTTCTGGGCCTCCTGTAAACCTTCCCCCGACCGGGCACGCACCCAATCGCCGGATGGCAGTGCACACCTCTCGTGGCCGCCCAGCCAGCAGCACCAGCCGCCGCAGGCGATTTAGCCGCGCTGAAATTGAGCAATTGGCCACCTACCTCGGCGACCTGCCTGAGCAATATGTCGCCAATCTATATCTGGGGCTCGGCGGACAACCCGACCGGGTTCCCACCCGGGACAGAATGATCCAGCTCACAGCCAAGGCTTTGGGCCAAGGTGGTCGGATCACGTCATTGGTCCGTGGACTTCATCAGCGGGACCGCCAAGCCTTGGCGATTTTGGTTCAATGTGGCGGGCTGGCCCATCACGAAGAAATCTGCACCGAACTCACTTTGTCTCTGGGCGGTAGCGACAAGGAGTGGACCCGCATTTTAGGTACCTTGGGCCAACGCGGCCTGCTTGCAGCCACCGAGCAAAAAAAGGGGCACTTCTTTTATATGATCCCCCAGCCCGTGATGGCGCCACTGATCGACGGGCTCAAAGATGACCTTGGGCTTCCATCCTTCGAACACGAGGACATGCGGATTCTCAACCATTGTGCCTTCGCACCGCCCTTGGACTTTAGCTTTACGACCTTGGCGACCTACATTGATCAGCATCCCCCACGGCTCACCCAACGCCAGGAGATATTCAAGACACACAAAGAAGAGATGGATACGTTTTTCGCCCAATTGTGGGAACCGGACAGCGAACTGTTCAGCTTTCACATTGAGTTCTTGATGACCAACGGGATGGTTGAGCTCCGCGGAGACTCTCTCCACGTCAATCGTTCGGCCATCGAAGAATGGATTCAACTCGACCCGGAAGACCAGCGGGACTTGGTGTTTCACAGCCTGAACCGCCGGCTCCCTTCAGCTGAAT
>DBIS01000130.1:0-1292 GCA_002296975.1 Deltaproteobacteria bacterium UBA796
ACGCTCTTCCGATCTTGGGCAAGCCAGGACACATGGCAACCCGTGTATACATCGAGCGATCCAGGCGATGTTCAGGCCGCCGCGGCTGTGCTCGAAGAAAAGGGCGTTCCCTACCGGATATCGCCCGACGGAATGCGCCTAGAGACCACCATGACGAATGTTGGTCGCGCTCGCATCGAAGCAGCAGGGGCTGGTAAAAACCCGGGCTTCGAGACTCTGGCTGAAATCAAGCTCGGTACATCGCCGCAGCGGGAACGGTGGGCTTATCAGCGTGCGCTTCAAGGCGAACTGGTTCGGACCATCAACGGCCTGGACGAAGTAAAGGCCAGCCGTGTGCACTTGGTGCTTCCAGAGCGGTCGGCTTTTTTACGCGAAGAGCGGCCGGCCTCTGCCAGCATCACCGTTCAGCTCGAGGTGGGACGTACGCTTCGGAAGAGCCAAATTCAAGGCATCACTGCGCTGGTCGCTGGTGCCGTCGATGGCTTGGACGCAGAGCATGTTGTTTTGGTTGACGACAAGGGTCGCTTATTGAGTTCAGACCAAAACGGTGACGATATGTCTGCCGGAATGCCGGCCTTGTTTGAGGCCCGTCAGGCCTATGAGGCGCGGTACCGCAACACGGTCATCAAAGCGCTTACACCAATCCTCGGCTCAGAGGCTGCGATGAGCGTGGCGGTCACCGTTGATTTGGACCCCACCATGATTGAGAGCACGGTGAAGGAGCTCGACCCGAACACTCAAGTCACCATCTCAGAGCAGATTCGTGAAGAGGACAGCAGAAATAAGACGGCGGGTGGTGTGCCTGGAGTTGAGGCAAACCTCCCAGAAAACCAGGCCGATGCCAATAACGCCCAAACCGAGCGTTCAAGCAGTGAGCTCAGCAGTAACTACGACTACACCACGACACAGCGTCACACTGTCCAGCGGGCGGGAAAGATTGATAGGGTCAATGTTGCGGTTATGGTTGACGATAAGCGCCTCACGGCGTTGGTTGAAGCGGCTGGAGAGGGTGTAGACGTAGAGCTGATTAAAACCCAGATCAATGAAACGGTTCGGGTAGCTATGGGTTTCGATGAAACCCGCGGTGATTCAGTCGTCGTCTCCTTCATGCCTTTCTCTGGGATGGTCGTCGATTCAAGCGAGCTTATTGGAGACACCTGGAACCCGATGGAGTTGGCACCATATGTGGTGGCCCTGGTCACATTGGTTCTCTTTTTCGCCTTCGTTATTGTACCAGCGATGCGCGCGGTTACCTCGGCCTCGGCCAGTGGTCGCGGCGGGGCTGGAGCGGG
>DBIS01000130.1:1591-3063 GCA_002296975.1 Deltaproteobacteria bacterium UBA796
GGCCAGTGGTCGCGGCGGGTCTGGAGCGGGTGATGTGATCGCCCGGGCGGCCGGACGCTTTGGCCGCGGCGGTGAAACGGGTGAGAGTGAAGAAGGGATGAACCTCGCAGAACGACTGCGGATGTTGGTCGACAACTTCGAGCCCGTAGAAGCACAAGATTTAAACCGGTTGGTGGAGCTGCAGATGGATGCATCTGCTCAAGTGCTCCGCCGCTGGGTCCACAACTAAGGAGAACATCATGGCACTGGCACTTCAAGACCAAGATGAGAGCTACTCGGGCGTCGAACGCGCTGCGATTTTAGTGATGTATCTAGAGCGTACACTGGCCAAGGCCTTGCTCGACCAGATGACTGACGAAGAGGTTCGCAAGGTTGGAATGGCCATGGCGGCTATCGATCGGGTGGATGCGCCGGATATCGAGCGTATCGTCGGGGAATTCGTGAAAGAGCTATACGAAGTCGCATTGATGCCGAGAACAGGTCCCGAGTTTGTCAACAAGGTTTTGCCTGAGTTGTTGGAGGCGGAGCGTCGTGAGACGATTCTTCCGATTTTAAGGCGCCGGGTCAACACGGAGTTTGCTGACTTTATCACCAACCGTCCTCCTGAGGCGGTCGCCGCCATCATGGCCGACGAACACCCCCAAACTCAGGCGGTGGCTTTGGCTTTGATGGGTCCAGAAAATGCGGCCCGTGTGATGCGGCTGATGTCTGAAGAAGTGAAGGGTGAGGTGACTGTGCGCATGGCTCGCCTCAAGCGCGTTCCGGGGGAGCTTATCGATGATGTGACCTCTGCCATCATTTCGGCTCTGGGTCGTGACGATGACTTTCTCGAGGTGGGTGGTGTCGATAAAACCGCGCGCATGCTCGGTCAGTTGGCCAAGACTGAAAATGACCGCATTCTCGAAGTGGTCGCAGATGAGGACAACCCGCTCGCAGAGCGCTTGCGCCGTCGGATGGTTTTGTTCGGAGATTTGATGACCCTGACCAACCGTGGGATTCAGACCTTGCTCAAGCAGGTCGACCGCGACGACCTCATCTTGTCCCTCAAGGGTGGCTCGCCGGCCGAAATCGACCGCTTCCTCGAGAATGTTTCAAGCCGTGCGGCCGAGGATATTCGAGAAGAGATGGAGATTATGGGGCCAGTGCCAAAGAGCCGTACTCGGAGCGCACAAGAGCGCATCGTGGCCACCGCACTCAAGTTGGCCGAAGAGGGCGCAATTTATCTGGCCATTGGCGCCTCCGACGACGAGGACGAGTAGGTCGATATGTCAGGTTTTGTACCCATGGGCGGAGCGAGTACTTTTAGTGTAGGTGTGTTGGGTGAAGGTGCAGGGCCACGTGAAAAGGAGGCCCCGAAGGCGTTTAGTACCACAGCTGAGAAGCTGACGGATGCTGGTGCCTCTGAGCGGGCGGGAAGTGTCATGGCTTCTCTGCCGGAAAGTCAAGAGGCGCTGGACGCGTTGCTCGATGCG
>DBIS01000223.1 GCA_002296975.1 Deltaproteobacteria bacterium UBA796
GCTGGAAGTTTAGGTGCCCAGGGCGAGCCACAGGCTGGCGATGCCGAGGGTCAAGTTATGGCTTCGGCTGATGTGAAGGACAGTCACCCTTTGAGTTGGGATCGCCTGTCTATGACCGTCGCTTCGATGGTGGCGTGGAATATGCAAGCCGGTATGGCCGATGACATTCCTGCCGAACCCGTGCTTTCGGGTGGGCTGGGTGTTGAGGCTAAGGTTTTATCTTTAAAGTTAGGTGAGTTTAGCGACCCATCCAGCGCACTTGGCGGACAAGATTCGACGGGTCTTCTGGCGCAGGACGCCCAAGCGTTGAGACATGTCCTGAGCCAAGGCGGCCAAGCGTTAAGCGAACCGTTGGTCAAAGAGTCATCTGTGTCATCGCTCGATAAAGGGGCTCAAGCTGGCGATCCTGCGGTCTTGGCGGGTGCCTCCAAAGCCGGTCTGACGGCGAATCCATTGGCCAAAAACCAAGGCGTGCTTGTTGGCTCGGGTGTATCTGAGGCGCTCCAAACAGTATTGGCCCACTCTGAAATGGCCAGCTTTATTCAGGGACAACAGACTGTGGCTGATTCAGCCATCGGTTTGGGTGCCAAAGTCGAGACGGCTACGGTTGGGCAAGATGTGTCCGCGCTTCCGAAGGCTGGTGAAGGGCTAAAGGGTCAAGCGCAGCTGTCTGGAGTAAAGTTCGAGACTCAGGAAAACCCCCGTGTAAACCAAGGTCGGGGGCTCGATAGAGGTCCATCAGGACTTGATGCGATTAAAAATATTCGGGGGAGCCAGTCTGCTAACGCAAAGCAAAGCCCGAGCATGGTCCGCCTAAATGGGGTGAAGGCAGTGCTCTCAGCTCTTGAAACTCAGGCAACCCTGCGCGATACGATCGCGGCGGTCCAGCAGTCAATTAAATCTTCGGGGACCGCCAATCAGGCGGTGGCTCAACAGCTTCACACCCAGCAAGGCCAGGGGAAAAGTCCGGTTAATTCTGAGGCCAAAATGAAGGTCGCGGTATCTGCCCATCGGGCCCGTTCAGCGACCCAAAAGCCTGATGCGGGAAATCCAGGACGGACCTTTGGTCGAACAGATGATGCTCAGGTGCTCAAGTCCCGTCCTGATATTGATATCAAAGTGCCCGACGGCACCGAAAAGGCAGACCCAAGCCAAAATGCTAAACAGCCGGTGGTCAAGGCGTCCGCAACTCAAACCGAAATGGCGGCTGTGTTGACGGGGCGGGAGAACGCTGAAATTAGCGCGGACCAAGATACAGTGATGGAGTTCTCTGCTGTTGACGCGCAGACGATCGAGTCCGCCGAGGTGCCCGAGCTGGCGATTGGTGATGTGAGCAGTTTGGATTTTGATATTGAGGATCCGGCCGGTATGGTGCGGGTAGAGGTGACCCGTGAGGCTGAATCAGTCGCAGTCCGTATGGAGACGCCCTCGGAAGTTTTAGAGGAATATCGGCAGATGCAAAGTGAAATGGAGGCGTCGCTGTCGGGCCAGGGTTTGGACCTTAGCGAGTTCGGTGCCTTTGCTCAGGGTGAAAGCGACGCTCAAAAATCAGATAATTCCAGTGAATCTGGAATGAAAAAGGAATCGAATCAAGGTGAAGATTCTGCGCCAGCAGTGGGTGCTCAGGCACTTGAACAGACTGGGAGCACTTCGCGCTTGGTTAATCACATCGTGTAACGATTACACGAACATCGACTGTCCACGTTCGGGTTGACGGTCGGTTGCTTCATCCCGTAGCTTTTGGGTCACCCAGGAGCTGCGGGATTTGTTGTTTAAGTATCAATATTTTATTTATTCAATAAATATCAAAAAAATACGATGTTGCCCCTAACAAAGTCAGGCGAATCATCCGAAGAGTCACACCCGGGCAACGGTGCCCAAGGAGTGATGGATGATTGGTGGAATCGAAAACGTCAGCAGCTACGAAGAAATGGTCGCCGGCCAAAAGGCTGGCCCCGGTGCCTCCAGTGAGCTTGGACAAGATTCGTTTCTAAAGCTCCTTGTGGCGCAGATGCAGCACCAGGACCCGCTCAACCCCCAAGGCAACGAAGAGTTCATCGCGCAGTTGGCTCAGTTCACATCGCTGGAGCAATTGATGGGTGTAAACACCGCTCTCGGTGACATTTACGCTGCCACGACCTCCATGAACAACGCATCGATGACCCAGCTGCTTGGTCGCGATGTGACGGCCTACAGTGACGATATTCCTTACGATGGTGATGGCCCGAAGATGCTTCACTACCAGGCTCCTGAAGACGTCGATCGCATGACGATCACGATCTATGACGCAGACGGAAAGGTCGTGTCTCGAGAGGAAGTGAACAAAGTCGAGGCCGGTGAGGGCTCTTGGGAGTGGGACGGTAAGGATGTCCATGGCGTCCAGGCCAAAGAGGGCACCTACACCGTCTCCATCAAGGCCTTTGGCACAAATGGCAATGCTCTTGAGGTCCAAAACCTCCTCAAGGGAATGGTCAACGAGATGTCCTATGCGACGGGTGCTCCGGTTCCCTTTGTTGACGGCATTGAGGTCACCATTGGTGCCATCCTGAAGGTGGAAACCAGCTCAACAGATGCAGACAAGTCAGCATGAGTATCGCTCCTGTTGGAATCGGTGGGGTTCGCCCCAACCTTTCGGGGACCGGCAACGCCCGTGGTGAAATCGATTCCCGTTTTGGGGAGACCCTCGACGGCTTGCTTGCTAAACAGGCGAATCAAGACCAATGGGGCGCCGAGAAGAGCGGTGAAATCCGTTGGTCCCGTCATGCGACAGCACGGCTTCGGAGCCGCGGTATCGAGCTCGACGAACAAGCGCTTGGCGACATCTCCGAGGCTGTGGATTTGCTCGAGGCCAAAGGTGCGAAAGAGAGCCTTGTTTTGTATGAAGACCATGCCTTTATCGTGGGTGTTCAGCGGCGTACCGTGATCACAGCCATGACCCGAGACGAGGCCGTCGGCAGCATTTTCACCAATATAGATTCAACGATTGTCGTGCGGTAGGCGCATGACCTTTCTCGGGGGGTGGAGCGCCCCCCAATGCCGGACCAAAGGACTTTTCCTGCGGAGGCTGAATGTGGTCAAGACTTGACCGCACGCTCTATGCATCCAAGACCGGATGCGTCATTCAACCCCACAGGAGACATTATGTCTTTGTTCAGCACTTTGAGCACCGCGTCTAGCGGTCTCAGCATGGCCGGTACCAAACTCGCAGTCATCGGCGATAATATCGCGAATATCAACACCATCGGTTTTAAGGGCTCGCGTGCTCAGTTCGCCGACTTGGTCGCCAGGGACTCCATGGGCCTGTCTGGGCCAACCCAGATTGGTACTGGTGGTGCGACTGACACCGTCAACACCCTGTTTGGTCAAGGGTCGATCACAGAGTCGTCGAATGCATTGGACCTCGCCATCTCTGGAAACGGCTTCTTTCAGGTGAGCTCTCCAGGCGAAGCCGGGTCTTTATACACCCGTGATGGTCAGTTCTATATGGATGAAGATGGCTTTATCACCTCTGCGGGTGGCCAACGGCTTCAAGGTTTCAACGCCGAAAGCGACCAACTCTCAACGATCGTCTCGGATATTTACGTTGACCGGTCAGCGCTGCAGCAACAATCAAGTTCCCTCCTGAACCTTACTGCTACCTTGTCCACTGAGGCCGACTTCTCTACCACGCCAATATTTAGTGGCGGCTTTACGATGGATGGAAACACCGACTCCATCGACGATGTGGCTGCTGCGTCAGACTTTGCCACGTCGATCACGGTTTACGACACCTTGGGTACACCTCACTCGGCCACAGTTTGCTTCGAGCGACAAAGTGCAGGCGATTGGGGTTGGTACGCGGTTGTCGATGGCGGAGAAGTGGGGGAGACCGACGAAATGGCCTTCCAAATCGCGTCAGGTGGCCTCTCCTTTGATGGTGACGGTGAGATGACCGCCTTCTCACAAATCAACACCTCAGCAATCTCTCCGTGGAACTTTACAGGTGCGGACGACCAGGACATTGATTTCCAATTCGGTCTCGATAGTACCGGTTCGGAAGCACCAGGCGATTTGCGAGCGATGTCTGGGCCCTCTGCGGTCTCTGCTGTGACCCAAGATGGCTATGGCTCAGGTGACCTTATCCAGATGACCGTCGACCAAAACGGAAATATTCGCGGGACCTACACCAATGGTGAAGACATTTTGCTGGGTCAAGTCGCCTTGGCAGAGTTTCCATCGTACAAAGGGCTAAAGCGTGTCGGCCGGAACCTATACCAGTCAACCAATAATGCAGGTGACCCTGCGGTAGGTACACCTGGCACAGGTACTCGAGGAAACTTGATCTCCTTTGCGCTCGAGCAGGCCAACGTCGATCTGGAAGATCAGTTTGTTGATATGATCCAATCTCAACGAACTTACCAAGCGAATGCTCGGGTGATTACCACCACCGATAAAACGCTCCAAGAGCTGGTTCAGTTGCTCGGACCTACTCTTTTTCCAAATAGCAAAGCGGGGCCGAAAGGTCCCGCTTTTGTTTTTTTAGGTTAGGATAAAATAAAGCTTAGGATTTTTTAGTCTTCCTG
>DBIS01000263.1 GCA_002296975.1 Deltaproteobacteria bacterium UBA796
AGGCTCGCTCACCATGCTCAATGTGCTGGGGCTTACGCGGTTTATCGACCTGAGCTTCACCTTGCTGGGCACCAATGTTCCGATGCCGCTTGCGGTGGGCGTGTT
The DNA here is from genome assembly GCA_002296975.1 of Deltaproteobacteria bacterium UBA796. Lineage (GTDB taxonomy): Bacteria > Myxococcota_A > UBA796 > UBA796 > UBA796 > UBA796. The sequence continues at coordinate 106 of DBIS01000263.1, forward strand.
GCCCTATCCGATCACATTTTTGTGCACCGACATCATCTCTGAAATCTATGGTCGAAAACGGGCAACCAATGTGGTCTGGGTGGGCTTGGGGCTCAACCTATGGGTGGTGTTCATCATGTGGCTGGGCGGCATTTTACCCCCTGAAGTCGCTGTTGACCCAAACACCGGACTCCCGCCGATCGGTGTTGATGGGGCCTTGTTTTTTCATGTGCAGCATTTGGCTTTCGCTTCGGTCGTCGCCTCAATGGGGGCGTATTTACTGGCTCAGTTGTGCGATGTTCATCTCTTTCACTTTTTGAAAGCGTTGACCCGAGGCAAGCACCTTTGGCTGAGAAACAACGGCAGCACCATGGTGAGCCAGTTTGTCGACTCCTTCACGGTGATGACCATCACTCACTTTTACGCCGCCGCCCTACCGGTAGACCCGTGCTGGCCCATCTGGCCCCAACTCTGGACATTTATTCTTGCGGGCTATGTTTTCAAAGTGGTGTGCGCTGCCGCAGATACCATCCCGTTTTATTATATCGTGCGCTGGCTTAGCAAATACCTTCAGGTCGACACCCGCCAAACCTGAGCGTGGATTTGGCGGGGAACGGCTTTAGACCGCGTCGATAATCGCGTTGAGGGTGGACGAGGGCCGCATGGCTGCAGCGGCGAGCTCTTCGCTGGGTAGGAAGTAGCCAGCCAGGTCCATCGGGTTGCCTTGTGCTGCGATGAGCTCCGACAAAATCGCAGCCTCACCATCCGCTAAGCTAGAGGCGATTTCGCCGAACTGTGCGGCCAGTTCCATGTCTTCGCTCTGGGCTGCGATCGCTTGGGCCCAATACATTGCGAGGTAGTAGTGACTGCCTCGGTTGTCCAACTCGCCGACCTTTCGTGATGGGGACTTATTGCTGAGCAAGTACTGGGTGGTGGCCGCGTCGAGGGTGTCTGCCAAGACTTTTGCCCGGGCATTGCCGTAGCGGGTGGCCACGTGCTCCAAAGAGACTGCGAGGGCCAAAAACTCGCCGAGGGAGTCCCAGCGGAGGTGGCCTTCGGTCGAAAATTGCTGCACATGTTTGGGTGCGGAGCCCCCGGCGCCGGTTTCGAACAAGCCCCCACCATTCATCAAGGGCACGATAGAGAGCATCTTGGCGCTGGTGCCCACCTCTAAGATTGGAAATAGGTCGGTCAGGTAGTCCCGCAGCACATTTCCTGTGGCGCTCACGGTATCTTCACCTTTGCGGATGCGGGACAGTGAAAACTGGGTCGCCTCGAATGGCCGCAGGATCGGAAACTCAAGCCCCTCGGTGTCGTGCGTTGGGAGGTAGGTCTTAATTTTTGCGATCAACTGGATGTCGTGAGCGCGGTTTTCGTCTAGCCAAAATACAGCGGGGACTCCGGTTGCACGGGCGCGAGACACGGTGAGCTTGATCCAGTCCTGAATCGGTGCATCTTTCACTGTGCACATCCGCCAAATGTCACCTGTCTCGACGGTGTGGCTCATTAATATGGTACCTGTGGCGTCGATCACCCGCACTTCGCCTGAGGCTGACAGGACGAAGGTCTTGTCATGACTGCCGTATTCTTCGGCCTTTTGGGCCATCAGTCCCACATTAGAGACGCTGCCCATGGTGACTGGGTCGAGGGCACCGTTGGTCTTGCAGTCCTCGAAGACGGCTTGATAAATACCGGCATAGCTGGCGTCGGGGATGACAGCTTTGGTCTCTTGAAGCTCGCCAGCCTTATTCCACATACAGCCGCTGGTGCGTAGCATAGCGGGCATGGAGGCATCGATGATCACATCGGATGGCACGTGTAGGTTGGTGATGCCTTTGTCGGAGTTGACCATCGCCAGGTCTGGGGCCGATGCGTAGACGGCTTTTAAAGTGGCCTCAATTGCGCTTCGTTTATCTTGTGGAAGGGCCTCAATCTTGGAGAGGAGGTCACCAAGGCCATTGTTGACATCGACGCCAATTTCGTCGAGGGTTGGGCCGTGTTTGGTGAAAACCTCCCTGAAAAAGATGCGAACAGCGTGCCCAAAGATGATCGGGTCAGAGACTTTCATCATGGTGGCTTTCATATGCAAACTGAACAGCAGCCCAGATGTGCGCGCGTCGTCGATCTGTTCGGTCAAAAAGCGCAGCAACGCAGTCTTGCTCATGTAGGTGCCGTCGATGATTTCGCCGTCGATGCCGGGAATATCGGCCTTGAGTGTGCTCAACTCGCCGTCGGTCGAAAGAAATTCGATGCGAAGGGTGGTGTCGGCGCCAAGGGTGACAGATTGCTCGTTGCTAAAAAAGTCACCGCCACTCATGGTCGCCACATGCGATGCGGAGTCCGAGGACCAAGCACCCATGCTGTGGGGGTTCGCGCGGGCATACTCTTTGACTGCCTTTGGTGCGCGGCGGTCGGAGTTGCCCTCGCGGAGCACTGGATTGACTGCAGAGCCCTTTACTTTGTCATAGGCATTTTTGGTCGCTGTCTCGGCCGAGGATTGCGGGTTTTCTGGGTAATCGGGAAGCGCATACCCCTTGGTTTGGAGCTCGGCGATGGCGGCCTTGAGTTGGGGCTCAGATGCAGAGATATTTGGAAGTTTAATGATGTTTGCATCTGGATTTTTCGCCAGCGCACCCAGCTCGGCGAGGGCGTCGTGGACACGCTGTTCTGCGGGAAGGTGACTGGCCATCCCTGCGAGGATTCGCCCGGCAAGCGAGATGTCTCGGGTTTCGACCGCGATCCCGGACGTGGCTGTGAACGCCTGAACGATCGGGAGAAAAGAATAGGTGGCGAGGGCTGGGGCCTCGTCGGTCCTGGTATAAATAATCGTTGGCGTGTCGCTCATGGTCGTCCCCTGTTTTGAGAACAACAGCTAACCGCTGGTCGGGTTCAGACCACCTCGGCCGATCGCGATTCGGAGTAGGCCCGCATTCTTGCGAAAGGTGCGTGGGGAACCAAAAAGCGGATCAACCAGCCCGTTTTAAGCTGTGGGCCGATCTCAGCGGGGAAGGTCGCCACAAACCCATCTGGCATCATGATGCGCAACATAAACGCCCGCCTTCGGGGTGGTGCGCCAGTGGCTGGGAGGCGTCCGCGGCTGATGTGCAAGGCCCAGTCTCGTCGAAATGCACGGGGGTCGGACCATTTAGCTACCAGGCTTCGTCCGTCTGCTGACAAAGAGACTGTGGGTTCGTGCAGCGGAATCGGGCGGCTGGGCATGTTGGCAATCTGAGCCGGTGTATTTTTGGACAAAAAGGCACGAAGTCGCTCCCGATGCGCGGTGGACATTTCAACAATTCGAGCCATACACCGGATGGTTTCATCGCTCGTCGAGGGGGAGGTGCGAATCACGCGGGCATGGGCCATCAACCACTCGCCTCCACCAGGGAGTTCGACCTTGAGTTCGACCACTTCGTCGAGTCTAAGTTTTGCAGCGGAGTGAAACTGGAGCGTTCGAGCTTTGATCCAGTCGGTGGTTCCAAAGTAAAGCCCCCGCGATGTTTGAATGCCCACCGTGGTCTGGATTCGTGTCTTTTCTAAACTTCCTTGCTTCACCGTTCCTCCGATCTTTCTCTTCGAACGAAAACCGAAAACCTTCAGGCCGGGCTAGGCTTTGTGTGTGCTGGAGGCTCTGTGCGCGTCATTCCCACTCAAATACCTGAGGTTTTGATCCTCGATCTCGAGCATTTTGAAGATGCTCGGGGGAGTTTTGTGCGCCATTGGGATGCGCAACTGTGGGAGGCGGCAGGGATTGGGCCTTTTGTTCAGGACAACTTGTCGCGCTCGGCTGAAAATGTCCTGCGGGGGCTTCATTTTCAACGGGTGAGGCCCCAAGGGAAATTGCTGAGTGTCATGGCGGGAGCGATTTTTGATGTGGCGGTAGATATCCGCCCGGATTCGCCCACTTTTGGAGCTTGGGTGGGGGTGCATTTGAATGCGAGTGACAACCGCCAGCTGTGGGTGCCCCCAGGGTTTGCACATGGATTTTGTGTGACCGAGGGGCCAGTCGTTGTGCATTATCGATGCACCACAGCTTATGTTGAGGCCGATCAGGGCGGGCTAAAATGGGATGATCCAGCGCTGGGAATTTCATGGCCGGTGAGTCAGCCGATTTTGTCTGACCGGGACCGTAGCCTGCCAGGGATTGACGCTATTCGCAGTATTTGAGCAGGCGCTGAGCTTCTTCTTCCTGGCCAAGCCCTCGTCGCATGAGTTGACCCGCAAGGCAGTCCACAACCGCCGCATGCTTGGGTCGACGAAGCGCAGGCGCCAGGGTGCTGAGTGCTGTGTCATACCGCTGCTGGGAGGCGAACATTCGGGCAAAGTCGACCCGTACATCATCGGCGAAGGGCTTGTCTTTTAGGATGGCGGTGTAGATGGCCTGAGCCGCACCAAAACGTTGGAGGCGGTGATAGGTTAGCGCCAAATCTCGGCGCCCTATGAGGTCTTTTGGTGTCTCGGAGAGCTCTTTTTGTATGGCTTTTGCCAGGCGTCTGAGGGTCTCCAGCTTTTGGCTTCTCGCGGAGAGTTCGCCGGCAAGATCCTTATCGTCGGGGTGGGCCTGTGAAGCCGCCACAACAACATTGAGTGCGTCGACGGGGCGGGCGAGTGCATCGAGGAGGTCTGCTTTGAACAGCATGAGGGCTGGAACTTGGCCATGTTTGTCAGCCA
>DBIS01000265.1 GCA_002296975.1 Deltaproteobacteria bacterium UBA796
ATATGCCGCAGAGCCAGACTTCAAAGATTGGTGCGAAAACCTGAGTGTTTACGGGCTCGATTTTCGACACACGCCGAGCGTAGAGACCTTGTGTGCTCAACTGCTTGCCGGTCACGATAGGCTCGATTTTATCATCAATAATGCCTGTCAGACCGTGCGCCGCCCACCCGCATTTTATGCCCATATGATGGCGGCTGAGCGCGACCTTAAGTTGAGCGATGACGCGGCGATACTGGTGTGTTCTCAGGCCTCAAACGGTCCCGGCACTGCCGCAGATTTGAGCCAACTTAAGCTTCTAGGAGAAGACCACCTGGACCCCACGGCCCTATTTCCAGCCGATTGTTTGGACGCAGATTTACAGCAGGTGGACCTCCGTGAAGTGAACAGTTGGCGCTTACAGGCTCACCAGGTGTCGACCATCGAGTTGTTGGAGGTTCAGCTGGTCAACGCTGTGGCCCCGTTTGTACTAAACGCGCGTCTCAAGCCCTTAATGATGGCCACCCCTGGTATAGAAAAGCACATCGTCAATGTGAGTGCCGTCGAAGGGCAGTTTTATCGGACCTATAAAAGCGACCGACATCCGCACACCAATATGGCCAAGGCGGCATTGAATATGTTTACCCGCACCTCGGCTGCCGACTACGTTGAGCATGGGATTCATATGAACTCGGTCGATACCGGCTGGGTGACAGACGAAGACCCTGCGGCTCATGCCAAGGCCAAAGTCGAGATGCACGGCTTTCATCCACCCCTCGATATCGTCGATGGTGCCGCGCGAATCATCGACCCGATTTTTCACGGCTTCAATACCGGCACCCATATTTGGGGCCAGTTTTTAAAGGATTACAAGCCCACCGATTGGTAGGGGCGTGTTTTGCTATTGAATCGCAGCGATGGTGTGTTCTGCGGACTGCTTGACTTGCTTGAGCACTGCGACCAAGCCCTGATGGTTGAGCCCAACCATATACTCAGCACCACTCTTGCAGCTGACATGGGTTTTGGCCGGGGTATACATGCCGAAAGAGATCATGCGACCGAAGTCTGAAAAGAAGTTCTGATAAACATCGACCGTCAGAAAGCCGCTCGGGCAGACGGTATGGACCGGAATGGGATGGGCCAACTCAACCGGGCCGAGTTCGTTGAACTGGTCGACACCGATGGTGGGGACTTGGAATTGACTGAAGGCTGAGCCATTGCTAACCCGCGCCGCGCAGCCTTGGACAAAGAGCGCGGTGGCGAGGATGAGTGTTTGAACTGCTTTCATGGGGGCGTTTCCGGTTCACCAACGCCATCAACTGACGGTCGGCTTTAGCTCTCAAGGGTAGTCGGATCCCGTACTCAACAACATAAACCGACCCAGAGATCGATGGTTAACCCATGAAAATACCAAATGGGAAGGGGGTTATTTTTAATCTGAGATTTCACGGACCCGTAACAAGCATGTGCCTGCGGAGACATCGCTGCCACATTCGACAAGAATCTCCTCGACCACGCTGGGGTTGCGCACGGACAAAGACTCGAGTTCGAGGTCGCCTTCAACGACGGCCAAGCATTGTCCGGTGTAGACCTGTTGCCCTACAGTCACTCGGATTTCTACTTCGCCGGACAAATTCGCCCGAATACGAACGAGGCCTTCACGGTCAGCTAACATTGGCTATTGCACCGAACAGTGGGTGAAGTCGATCCTGATGGCGGACTGTGAGATTGCCCCGCCAATAACCTGGACAGCGTCCATTTGGATTTGTGATGGGATGATGATGCCGCCGATCGTTTGTGTGTCGAGCTTTATGGTCATTGTATTACCTGGTGAGGGTACGATCTCTGCGCTGTGGAGCACAAGCTTGTCGTCAGGGCCGGGTTTGAAGTGTGCTTTTGCTGTGGTCGTGCCGGAGCCAATGTTGATTTTACTGTGCTTGGTCGCACCGTCAAAGCGAGAGGATGTGGAACCGCCGGCCATTGAAAAGCGCGCGGTGCAGGTGTTGTCGCTGGCTGAAAAGTGAACATCTGAGATGGCGTCATGGCGGCTGACCAAAAACTCATGGAGCATGCCTTGTGTGATTCCGATGGCGCCCTCGACCTGTTGGTTAAAGCCGGAGAACACCTGACTCATTCCTTGGTGGAGCAGCTCAGGGTGTTCAACTTTGGCCTCCGCTTTTAGTTTGAGTGCCAAGGTGGGGCGGGTGAACTCGAGGGTGTCGGTGGCCCGGGTGTATTGGAGAGCGAATGTGGACAGGGAGTCTTGAATGTCCATGGGCAGCTTTCCTGCATCGGCTTTAGCGCGCAGGCCCTCAACCAATTGGTCGACATTTTTGAGTCGGATTCGACAGCTAAATCCGGGCTTGTCGGTTTGGCTGTACAGATAAAAATGTTCGATCTCGTGATCGCGAAACGCTTTGGCGGCATCAGCAGCTTTGGCGGGTGCTGCGTGGGTGGCTCCGGCTGAGAGCAACAGAAAGAGGCTGAGCATGTTGACGGGGTCCTTATGGTCAAAGGCCGAGACGGCGGCGCAATTGTTCTTCGTACAGGGAGGGTGGCCACAAATCGTCGCCCTCGTCCTCGCCCTCTACCCAGTCTTCAGGGGCTGTGCCCGCGGAGTCGTAAAAGTCGAGCACGGTGGTGCGGATGCTGAGGCCCTGTGTACCGATGATATAGCCCAGGCCGTACTGCAAACTCTCTAAGCTGCCGTCGCCTTGGGTATTCCAGAAAACACATTGGGTGGCGGCGTGTCCTGCGCCCGATGACCAGGTCATTCGGTTTTTGGCGGCCCAGCCATCGTGGGCGACGCTTTGGTCCACCAGATTGGCCATGGCCAAGGCGTGGTGGTATTCGCTCGCACCCATTGGGGTCCACCAACCCGCTTCATCGGCCCAAGATTCGCCTTCTTCGGACAAGGTCCTCAGGAATACGCATCCCGAAGTGCCGAAATCCCAGTTTTGAATGAAGTTATGGCGCCCTGCGCGTCCAATGGAGTCTCGGATGAGGACTTCACCGGATTGCATGATCTCGTAAAGGTACCCATTGCCGCCGCCGCCCCGGTTTTGGGCATTTTCCAGGACTGTGTCTGCGACGGTGAAGCGTCGAGAGCGTTTGATGAGGAGCCCGCCTGATTGCAAGTGATGGCTGCCGTCACCAGATAGGCCTTCCCAGGACTTCAGGTCTGAAATCCAGCAGTCTTCGGCATCGGAAAAGCCGATGGCGTGGCTGCGATCATTGGCCCAGGCATCAGACCAGCCGACTGCGCTCGAAACCGAAAGCCCAGTGAGGCCACACTCGGTAATGGCGCCAGACTCGCTTCGGATGTCGGCTTGGTCGCGGGTGAGCATGGGGTAGCGCACAGGCACATCGATGGTGATGGTGTTGGGGGTTGATGCCGTATCGACCCCGAGGATGGTGCGCTTAAACAGGGTGCGTCGGCTGCCGGCGGCGAAGGCCCACAAGCCGTCCATCTCGTGGTCGCTCACAAAGTCTTCGGAGATGAGGATGCCTAAACCCACCCGGTCACCGATGTGAAACCCAGTGGCGTCGGGCAGGGGGATGGTGGTGTCGCCGGGGGCCAGGTCAGCGCTGACTAAAGTGGCTTCGCCAGGGACCATATTACCGGAGAATTGAAGGTGGTTTGTGTCGGACATGCCGGCGTGGCGGGTGAAAGAGATGAAGCTCTCACCAGGACCATCACCGGCGATCACTGTGCCCGATTGGGTGACCGTGAGCAGTCCGTCGACCCGATATATGCCCGCTGGGATGTGGACAACACCGCCTCCGACTTCGGAAATTTCGTCGATGGTGGCTTGGATTGCATCCGTAGAATCTGTTTCACCGGTGGGGTCTGCACCGTGGATAGTGATGGATAGTGAGCCGTAAATTGTCGGTGTTGGTAGTGCGGTTTCTCCGGCATGGTATCCGGCGTAGGAGTAGTCTTGGAGCCCGGCTGTTCGGGCGTCACCACCAAAAGGTACGGAGAACCCAGGGGTCCAATCGTCTGGGTACAGTTCGCTTCGCCAGCCTGGGTGTACCAGTGGTGGGTCACCGGTATCGTCACCGGTATCGTCACCGGTATCGTCAGCGTCAGCGTCAGCGTCAGCATCAGTGTCAGCATCAGCGTCAGCGTCGGCGTC
>DBIS01000373.1 GCA_002296975.1 Deltaproteobacteria bacterium UBA796
GGGGGCTTCCGAAGAGGCCATGGCCAAAAACCTGAATTTTGGGAATCTTGAGGAAGGCGCTGCGTTTAAGATGGCTGCTCAGTACATCGAGGACGGGGAGCGTTTGCTGGCGGCTGAGGCCTTCTTGGCCTTTATGGGTGACTTCCCTCGGTCGAAGCACATCAAGAAAGCTCACTATAATGCCGCCAACAACTTCGAAATTCTCGGCCAGGTTGAGCGGGCGAATGGGCTATTCCGCGACTATATTGACCGTACGGAGCAGGGCATTTACCCAGCCGATGATCAGGCGTGGCCCATTTACGAACGCATAGCCTACAACTACGCAAGCGCTCTTGACCTCACAGAGGCCGTCCGCTATTTCGAGCTCTTATATCAACGTTCAGCAGAGGCTGAAAAGCCGTACGAGAACGCACCAGCAGCACTTTATAATGCTGGATTCTTGCGCATCGGCCTGGGTGATCATCGAGGCGCTGCTGCAAATTTGGAGCGCTACGCAGAAGAAAACCGAGAGCAGCTTGACGCTGAGGCGGCGATGTGGTCGGCGGCAGATCAGTGGAAGCTTGTGAGCGATTCGGAATCGACCCGGTTTTATGAGCGGTATTTGCGAAACTGGGGTGGCGTCAGCCCAGATCACGCTATCGCTGCGCACTACGAGCTTGCGTTGCTCGCGGAGGCACTTGGTGACCCTCGTGCTGACGAAAAGTGGGCTGATGTTTTGGCGACGTACAACGAGTACACGGCATCTGGAAAGTTGGGTCCTTTGGGTGTTCACTATGCAGCCGCTGCCGCTTTCCGGCCTGTGCAGGCTTCGTTTACAGCGTTCACACAGTACGCATTTACCGACAATGACGACGGCAATGCTGCCTTGATCAACGAAATCAAAAAACCGGCTCTGTACGCACTTGAGCAACAATGCAACGGCTTGATAAAGGCCTACCCGGACTTCGACTATTCCTCGGCAGCCTTGTACACGCTCGGTGCGGCATATTTGACCTTCGCCAAGATGCTCTTTGAGGTGCCTGAGCCGTCTGGCTTGGATGACGAGATGCTCGATATGTACTTTGAGGCCCTCGATGAACTTCGAATCCCGGTCGAAGACAAGGGTAAGGTGCGTTTGCAGATGGTTTTAGCAAAGGCCAGTAAAGAAAAACGCTGGGGTGAATGGACCACCAAGACACTCAACTTCTTGGCTTCCTCCTTTCCGAGTGAGTTCTCGCGAGAGTCCGCTGAAATTCGAGGACGGGCGGATCTTACCCTCGTGCCCATGGCTGGCCCGATCGCCCCCGTCTTGGAGCAGTCCGAGCAGTCCGAACAGTCGGATCCGGCCGATAGTCAGCCCGCCGGGGAGGCTCAGGACCAAGCGCCGGGCTCGCAGGAAGGGGTTTGGTAATGAGGATTTTGTTAATAGGCGGCGTCGCCCTGTTTTTTGGCTGTGGTGGAAAAGTGCCACCCCAGGCTGGTGCTACCGCGGACGTAGCGACCGATGGTGCCATGGTGGTGCTGAGTGACGACCAACAGATTGCTCGGGCCGCGGCTTTGCTTACCACTCGGGTGGAGGCGGATGCGCAAGAGGCGCTGGTGGTCTTGAAGCCTTTGTTGGTGTCGGCTGCAGACCGTGCGGAGATTCCCTTCAATATGGGCTTGGCGTATCACCAACTCGGTGATGCCCTAAACGCGAGAAAATACTATCTCCGGGCCACGGCTATCGATCCTGCTTTGGGGGCAGCGTGGTTAAATCTGGGTGCTTTGTCCGAGCGGGGCGGGCAGAATCGTCGGGCGCTTCAACATTACCGAGCCGGATTGCGGAGTGCTCCGGATATGGGCGAGCTGGTTGTGGGCACTATCGGCGTGTTGCGGAAGATGGGTCGGCACGATGAGGCGATAGCTGAGGCGAAAACGGCCTTGGCGAAGAACGCGAATAACATTGACGTCTACAACAACCTGGGTTTGGTGTATATCGACCAAGGCAAGCCAGACTTGGCGCAGTTTATCTATCAGAAGGCACTCAATAGTATCGATGGTGCAGGCAACAATGCGACCATTCATGCGAATCTCGGGCGCACCTTCTTGGCCAAGGATCGTCCATGGAACGCCAAGGCGGAGTTGGAGAAGGCCTTAGAACTCGATCCGGACCTCGTGGCAGCAATGGTGTACTTGTCTCACTTGGCCATTGACGACCATGACTGGGAGCGAACGGCCACGCTGTTGGAGCGGGCGGCCAAGATTCAGCCAGATAATGCAGCCATCCAAATGAATTTGGGGATCGCTTATCGGGGTTTAGGCCAGTACGAGCTGGCTCGGAAGTCATATGACTTGGCCCTAGAGCTCGATCCTGGCAATCCTGACCCTTACATCAACATCAGTTTGCTCTTGGGAGATCACCTCCACGACTACTCGGGTGCGATTGCCGCGATTCAATCCTATCGCAGCCGAGGTGGCGCTCATCGAGAGCGAGCAGATGGTCTTTTAACTGGCTTCAAGGATCGAAAAGAAAAGTTTCAGGCTGATGTCGCGCGCAAGCGCAAGCGGGAGTCGGATCGTAAAAAGAGAGAGGATGAGACTCGGTTGGCGGCACAGCATGAGGCGACTCAGGCGCTGTGGCGAGAAGAACAAGAAAAGAAGGCTGCAGAAGATGAGGCGAAGCGTGACCGTGCAGAGGCTGCCGCGGCTGCAGCTTTGGGTGCCGGCGCGGCTGCGGAAGCTGCCAACCCGGGAGCGACCACGGAGCCGACCAGGGGCACACGCCAGGCTGGAGCACCTTGTTCGAGCGATGATCAGTGTGGCGATGGTCTCAGTTGTGGGGGGGGAGTTTGTGCCAGTCCGGCGGAGGCTGCGCCCGTTCAAACCCGGGGAAGCCGTCAGGTCGGAGCGCCATGTTCCTCAGCAAATCAATGTGCCGAGGGTTTGTCTTGTGCTGATGGCGCCTGTGCGGCGGCCAGCGGCGGTGGAAATGATTGGGGAGGTTGGTGATGCGCATATTAATATTGGGGCTGGGGCTCCTTTTCTCCGCTAAGGCTGCGAATGCGCAAACGCGGAGATTGGTTTTCGAAGACATCAGTGTGGAAGGACGGGTTCAAAAGCCGGTCATCGACATTTTTATGCGCAGGCAGAACCTTCACTCAGATTACAAGCTTGAACTTCGGGAATCCTTCCTTCCGAAGATCATCAAGAGCCTTGAAAAGAAGCCTTTTTAGTGTTGTCTGACAACGACTTGACTTGGGCACCGTGACAGCCGCTGCTGGGTCCGGTAAGTTCGATACGATCGTTAAGTGCCCGGTGTATTTTCGGGCCATTTTACCCTAAACGTTTTCCAACAAAACAAACGAGGCCTGAAGATGGACTTTATCGTCGACTCCATCCATAAGGGCGGCCCATTCATGTGGCCGATCCTTTTCTGCGCAGTGTTCGCACTGGCGATCGCTTTTGAGCGTATGTACTTCATCATGTTCCGGGCCAACATCAATGGCACCGCGTTCATGGCACAAGTGCAAAAGCTCATCATGGCGAACAACATTGACCGCGCCATTAAGCTTTGTAATGCAGAGCCCAACGCGTCTCTTCCCCGCGTGCTGAAGGCCGGTCTTACCCGCGCCAACCGCAGTGAGATTGAGATTCAGAATGCAGTTGATGAGGCCGTCCTTGAGGCATTCCCACAACTCAACAAGCGAACCAGCTACCTCCCCATGTTGGCCAACGTGTCAACGCTTACGGGTCTGCTGGGTACCATTCAGGGTCTGATTCAGGCTTTCGAGGCTGTGGCACATGCCTCTGCTGAGACCAAGCAAACCTTGCTTGCTGCAGGTATCTCGGTGGCTATGTTCACGACTGCGAGTGGACTTGTGGTCGCTATTCCGATTCTTGTGCTGCACTCGATTGTTGCAGACCGAACAACCAAGATTATGGATGATGTCGACCAGTTCGCGCTCAAGACGGTCAACCTTCTTGGTGCACGGCGACGTGGCACACTCAAGGAAGACGGCACAGCCAGCTAGGCTGTACCCGACCCAAAGGTCTTGTTTGGGGGTTCCCGCAGGCCGCAACCGCTCCTGGAGTAAGCAATGGCTGTCAACCGACGAATTCAGAAAACCGAGGACTTGAACCTCGTACCGATCATGAACTTGGTCACCATTCTGATTCCGTTTTTGATCATGGCTGCGCAATTTGTGCAGCTGGCGGTCATAGACTCAACCCTGCCTGCCATCGGAACGCCTACGCCTTCCGATGACAAGCCGGACCAGCCACCATTGAACTTGAGTCTCGCGATCACTGATCGCGGGGTGACAGTGATGGGCGCTGATGCGATTTTACATCCCGAGGGTGTACCAGAAGCGGCCGAGGGAGAGGTTCGTCTACCGACGATCCCGTGTACAAGCGGTGGTGTGTGTATCAGCGTTGATGATTACGATTGGGATAAACTTACCGCGAAGTTGAACCTAATCAAAGACGAGTATCCAGACGAGGAAGACGCTAATGTCATTCTCGTACCGGACAATCAAATTCACTATGAGGTGATCGTACAGACAATGGACGCCAGCCGGGAAGACCCGACTAAGCCTGGCGGTGACGGAAAGGCTCGCCTTCTGTTTCCAAATGTCGTGATCGCCGGCGGCGCAATGTAGCCCGGATTCGGAGCACTTAATTATGGCACTCAATAAAGCACGTCGGTCCGAAGAACCAGCATCGTTGAATATTACTTCGATGATGGACATGATGACCATCATCCTGGTTTTCTTGCTGAAATCCTATGGCACACAGGATATTTCTGTGGCGCCTAGCGACGATTTGGTACTACCAGTCTCAACGGCTCAGAAGAGTCCTGAAATTGCGGTAAATGTCGTGGTTAGCAAGATCAGTATCGTCGTAGATGGCGTACCGATCGTTAATCTCGAAACCGTTCCGGATCCCGAAAACCCCGGGCAAAGTGTTCTTCAGGTCCCTGAAGATCTACTCAATGGGCAGTTGATCGACACCCTGTTGGACGAGCTCAGCAAGAAGGCCGATATCGCAAAGGATATTGGCAAGCAGTCTGGGCTCGCGGAGCATGCCTTTAAGGGGCGTCTTCTGATTCAATGTGACAAGAAATTGCCCTTTGCTGTGTTGCGACAGGTCATGTACACCGCGGGGCAGGCTCAGTTTAGCGAGTTTAAGTTCGTCGTCTACAAGATGGAATGACGCCAAAGTGGTGCATATACCTAGGTTTTCGAGCGAGCATTGTGCGCCGCCAAGTCTTCAGTTGCGAAGGTGTGCCAAGAGGTCTATGCTGGTGGTCGGTCGTTACGACGTCCGCTGGTTAATCCAATCCTTTCAAGATCTTCTCGGACAACAATGGGTCTGGCCCAGATACTTTCTCATGACACCCTGGCAAGTTTTCAGTGCAGCGATCCGATCATCCCTTGGGGGATGTTTGTGGCGATTCCGGTTTACCGATTTTTTAGCAGTCCGGCCCATGCCGGCAGGGCGGCAGTAGCATGATGAAGTTTGGCGCTACTGCAGATGCATCTAAGGTGCTCCGTATTGGGATTGTCAAGGACGGAAAGGTCGTCCACGAGCGGCTGATTAAGCCTGTTCAAAATGTGACCGTTGGTGAGTCTCCCCGAAACACATTTGTCGTGCCCAATGCCGGTTTACCGAAGCGGTTTACGCTTTTTCAGTGCAAGGGCGGGAAATACCAGCTGAATGTCACCAGTTCGATGGGTGGAAAGTTTGCCACCCAGGCAGGGGTATCAGATATTGCCGTTGCTTTTGCCTCTCCTGATGTCGCCAAAAAGGGTGATGTTTCCATTATTCCTGTGGGTGATGGCGCCCGAGGCAAAGTGGTGGTCGGGAACATCACGGTACTGTTTCAATTTGTGCCCGCACCACCTGAATCGGCAAGGATGGTAAATAGGCAGGACTTTCGTCCAAGACTGTTTGATGAAGATGACCCTGTTTTTATCGGGACTTTGTCAGTATTCATGGCCATGGCCGCGGTCCTGTTGATTTATGTCTGGAACACCGATCCGGTCGAGACCACCACGCTCGCTGAGATTCCAGACCGGTTTGTTCAGATCATCCAGCCAAAGGATGAGCAGCCCGACAAGCCCGATCCTGTCGTCGAGGAAAAGGTGCTTGAGACTGCTGAGGGTAAGCCAGCCGACAAAGAAAAGGTTGAAGAGGAAAAGAAAAAGATACCGGAGAAGAAGCCCCAAACTGAAGCTGAAAAAGCTGCAGCAGAGGCGGCCAAAACGGCAAGAAAACGCGATGATATGATGAAAAAGTCCAAGCTTTTAGCTGCGCTGATTGGTACCCGCGGTTCTACCAAGAGCGATGGGACGGTCGAGGACCTTTTTGCTGACTCAGATGCCTCGATTGGTAGCATTCAGGATGCGCTTCAAAATGTCGATGGTGTCGGCATCGCAACCAGTGCCAACATGGGTGTCAAAAAGGGTGGGTCCGGCGGTCGTTCAGACGCCAAGATTGGTGACCTCGCCAAAGGCGGAGGCGGGACTGCCGAGGTTGGTTCAGGTCCCGCGACCAAAGTCGTCGGCAAGGCTTCCTTGGGTGCAATCGACGCTGGTGGCTCGGCACACGCTGGTAGCATCAAGAGCGTTGTGTCCAAAAAGAAGGGCCAAGTACAGTATTGCTATGAGCAACGTTTAAAGGAAAACCCAAATATCGGCGGTCGTATTGCGATTAGCGTCGATATCGTAAATGGGCGGGTCACCAAAGTGATGATTTCTGAAAATCAGACAGGTGACAAGGCCATCGAAAGCTGTATCAAGGGCAAAGTACGCCGCTGGCGCTTTAGCTCTGAAGTCACGGAGAGTATCTTCTTACCCTTTGCATTGTCCTCAAACTAGCCCCCAAAACCAACATAGGGAGTGCGCCATGAAGCGATTCATTTTTCTGTCCTTGGGTATCGGGCTGTTCATTTTTCCTAC
>DBIS01000377.1 GCA_002296975.1 Deltaproteobacteria bacterium UBA796
CGATTCACTTTAGTGGCTCCAGAGCGGAGGAGGCATTTGTACCCATTAACTGTGGTGCAATCCCAGAGGCTTTGGTGGAGAGCGAGCTGTTTGGCCACAAAAAAGGCTCGTTTACGGGTGCGGTAAAAGACAAAAAAGGCCTGATGGAGATTTCTGACGGTGGCACTTTGTTTTTAGACGAGGTCAACTCGTTGCCTCAGTCGGCACAGGTCAAGCTGTTGAGGGCGGTCCAAGAGCGTCGGTTTACACCGGTGGGTGGGCTTAAGGAGGTCGAGGTCGATATCCGTATTGTGGCGGCATCAAATGCAGACCTTGAGGCGATGGTGGCCTCAGGTGAGTTCCGAGAAGATTTGTATTACCGTTTGAATGTGGTTCAGATTCTATTGCCTCCGGTTCGAGAGCGTGAAGGCGATTTGCCCATGCTGATTCGGCATTTCGTGAAGCGTTTCGCGGAGGAGTACGACAGGGGTGAGGTTTCGGTCAGCCCTGATGCAATGAAAGCGATGCAGGCTTGGCACTATCCAGGAAATGTCCGTGAGTTGTCCAATATTATTGAACGGTCGGTGGCCCTGTCCCAAGGTGGAATGATCACCCCGGCAGACTTGCCAGAAAAGCTCATCGACGGTGGACGGGCGCCGATGGCCTTGGGGGACGAGTCGTTTCCAGACGCAGGCGTCAACCTGGACGGGATGTTGGTCGAGGTCGAAAAAAGGTGGTTGCTGGCGGCTTTGGAGAAAAGTCATGGCAACAAAACCGAAGCTGCTGGAAAGCTTCGAATGTCCTTTCGGTCGTTTAGATACCGGCTGACCAAGCTCGGGCTGGACGACATCGCTGTAGATTGATGGCTGGGCCTTGGCACAGTTCTTGCTTTCCTTCTTAATGAGGTGTCCTTTTGGGGCAGGGAGTGGCTTGAAATGATGGCGTGGCGGTCTAAACGATGTGGGTTTTCGGTGATCGAGTTTATGATCGCTGTGGCATTGCTGTGCATCGTGGCGGCTGTGGGCGTGCCCAACTTCATAGAAATGCAGTATCGGGCCAAGCGCGCTGAAGTGCCAGCCAACCTAGAAGGTATACGTGTGGCCGCAATTGCCTATCGCGCCGCCCATGGTCAACTGCTGGGCGAGGACATCCCCCGGCCGGATGCTTTTCCCGGAAAAAGGGAGCGCCCCTGGCGGGGTGGTAGTCGGTTTGACGCGCTGGGCTGGGAGCCTGAGGGGACGGTTCGAGGCTCCTATACATTGGTGGTGGCGCAGTCTGACACTTTTGTTGTCAAGGGTTTTTGTGATGTGGATGGCAACGGAGAGCAGGCTGTGTTTCAAGGCACCGGTGAAACCAGGGTGATCCCGTTGACCGAACCAGAAGTATTTTAGGCGTCCAAAGTACGGGATTTCCAATGGGTTTTAGGTCGGAAAAAACCATTGGCATGTCAACCTTTTCGCAAAGTGCGCCACGCGCCTGACAAAAAGTGTCACCTTGTGCTGACAAAAAATGTCACTTTTTAAGGCTAAAAAGGGGCGACGAGGCTCCAATATGCCCCAATTGGCATCAGGGGGGGGCACAATCAAACTTGGCACGGAACTTGTATGGTAGTTTCCACGTGGGGACGCTGTGTCCCTTCGTTCAAGATTTTCCGGGTCTGCCCGGAGCAGACCCAGACTGGAGAGAAAAATGTTCAACAAAAAGGGATTCACCCTTGTAGAGCTGATGATTGTTGTCGCGATTATCGGTATCCTTGCGGCCATCGCGATTCCAAACTTCGTGGACATGCAGTATCGCGCCAAGCGTGCTGAAGTTCCGAGTAATGTTGACGGTATCAAGACCGCACAAATCGCATACGATGCTGCTTTCGATAAGTACATCGAGGTTTCTTCTTGGAAGCCTTCCACAAACGTCGCCAAGACCCAACGCTCATGGTCTTCAGGTACTGGCTTCGACACCCTTGGTTGGGGCCCAGACGGTAAGGTCCGTGGTCGTTACAAGGTCACATCAAAGTCCACCACAGACTTCTTGGTCTCTGGTGAGTGTGATGTCGACAATGATGATGACAACTCTAAGTTCACTGCGACCAAGTCGTTGAACACCAAGATGAACACCGGCGCCTCAATCTACTAAGATTAAGTCGATGTTTTTTAGAGGGCGGCCCTTGTGGTCGCCCTCTTTTCGTTTGGGCACCGGTTATCAATTCCATATGCGTCTCGGATTACCCCTCCTGCTCCTTGTGACTGTCCTGGTTTACTCGGGATTGTGGTCTGCGGGCTTTGTTTGGGACGACATCCCCCTGATTGTGCGCAACGATGCGCTGAGTCAGGCCTCTCTGTCAGCGATTTTTGGTGCCGACCTTTGGGCGGATACCGGTGCGGGGGAGGTGGCCAGTGGCTATTACCGGCCGCTTGTCCTGTTGAGCTTCGCGGTGGACCGCTTCTTTTTCGGGCTTCAGCCTTTGGGGTACCACCTTCACAGCTTGGCGTGGCACCTGGCTGCTGTCGTTGGCCTTGTCTATTTGCTGAAGGACCTTGTGGGCGATGAAGCGGCTTTGCTTGGGGGGGCGCTGTTTGCTGTGCATCCTGTTCAGTCCGAGGTGGTGATTTGGATTTCGGCCAGAAATGACCTCATGGCCGCCGCCTTCGGTTTTGCTGCCCTCGGCATGGTTTGGGGAAAAGGGCGCCCCGGGCTTTCGCGCTTGGTCGGTGCAGGCCTGTTGACGGTTTTGGCCGCACTGTCCAAAGAGACTGCATTCGTATTGCCCGGCATGCTTCTGGTTGCAGACCTGGCGAGGGGGCGGCGTTTAGGGATGGCCTTGCGCCTGTGTCCGTTAGTTTTTGGTGTAGGGGCAGTCATTTTGCTGCGCGTGATGCTCGATGTGGGCGGGGCGACGGTACCTTCTGTTGATGGCGTGGCCCTGTTGATCAACAACCTACATTCGGTTTTGGGTATGTATGGGGCGGCGATTTTAAGCCCTTGGCCGATTTCGAGTGCCCGAGACTTGAGCTGGCTTGGGCTCGTGTCTTCAGGGCGGGTTTGGCTTGGGCTATTTTTTATTGTCGGCATGGGGCTGCTCGCAGCTTTTAGCCCCCGTCGACGGGTCGCTGCCCTGGGTTTGGCCTGGACGGTTCTACTCGTGGGGGTGGCCATGGTGCCCATCGCCGACAAAGGTGGTTTTGGGGACCGTTTTCTATACTGGCCGATGGCGG
The DNA here is from genome assembly GCA_002296975.1 of Deltaproteobacteria bacterium UBA796. GTDB lineage: Bacteria > Myxococcota_A > UBA796 > UBA796 > UBA796 > UBA796. The sequence continues at coordinate 3,192 of DBIS01000377.1, forward strand.
GTGTGGCGGTCGCTTTGGCCAGTTCGGTCGCCCAGTTGTCTCGGGTTTGGATCGTGGTGCTCGCCCTGCCTTCAATGTTTATAATTCATACCCGTCTGCCCGATTGGAAGCACGACCGTGCGCTTTGGGTCGCAGCCATGCGGGACGTGCCCAGCCCGAGCAATGCTGTCAGTTTGGGCCACGCTTTTGCGCTTCATGATCGCCACAAGCGGGCCCATGTCAGCTTTGTGAGCGCCCTGGCCACTCCGGGTGTC
>DBIS01000153.1 GCA_002296975.1 Deltaproteobacteria bacterium UBA796
CCCCCCCACCACCCCCCCCACCCCCCCCCCCCCCCCCCCCCCCAAAACCCCAAAACCCAAAAGCCACAAGCCACAGCCACAGCCACAGCCACACCACCCCACACACCAGCCCAAGTCTTTTTGGGACTGATACGAACCAAGAGCTTTTTACGCCCCAAAAACCGGCCCGAACAGTATGCGCCAGTGTCTGTGGCCCAGGTAGCGACCAACACATAAAGCACCCAGCTCAGGCCAAGCTCATCAGAGCCAAAGCCACGCACCAGACCAATAAAGGCCAAAGCCGCAGCAATATAAGGCACGGACAGGGCCGTCACAGCGCCGCATAGCGCAGCCTCTTTGGGGTCTTCATGGGCAAACATTGCCCAAGTCAACAGAACAGCTGTGCCCAAAACCATGACCACACCAACAAGTTCAGGCTGCTGCCCCCAGGACAACACCCCATAAATAGAGAGCCCAACAACGCTCATCACGATCGCGGCGGATCGGGGTCGTTGGGGGCTGGCCACAGCGCCAAACTCATGCATCACGACCAGCAGGACAGCGCCAACCAAGACCTTTGCCCCATCAACACCGCCCATAAGAAGCACTGGCAAAACAATAGCGAGGGCAACCACGCCGGAGATGATTCGTTGAAGCATGTTTATTCCTTTGCGATTTGTGCGTCCGTCTTACCAAATCGGCGACGGCGTTGGGCGTAGGCCTCAAAAGCTAAATTCAAACCGGCCTCTCGAAAATCTGGCCAATAGGTATCGGCCACGTAAATTTCTGTGTAGGCGAGCTGCCATAGCAAAAAGTTCGACAGGCGAAGCTCCCCGGATGTTCGAATCAACAAGTCCGGGTCGGGCAAACCCCGGGTGTACAAGCGGTCGTTAATCACCGCTTCTGTAATCGAATCTGGATCAACTTTACCCGCAATCGCATCCCGCGCGACCGAGCGCACCGCCTGTACAATCTCAGCCCGAGAGCCGTAGGAGAGGGCCAAATTAAGGACCATCCCGATATTCTTCTCGCTATCGTTACACAGCATTTTCAATGGCTTACGAACGAACAAAGGCAAGCGCTGAACTTCGCCAATCACCCGCACCTGAATTCCTTGATCCATGAGCTCTTTGCGCTCTGAGAGCACAAAACTCTTGAGCAAAGCCATCAAAGCAGCGACCTCTGCAGCTGGGCGCTTCCAGTTTTCGGTGGAGAAGCTGTACAGCGTCAATACCTCGACACCTCGGCTACGGCATTCCCGCACAACTGCCCGAACGCTCTCGGCGCCAGCCTCGTGGCCCTTGGACCGAGATACCCCCCGCTCCTTGGCCCATCGGCCATTGCCATCCATAATAATGGCAACATGCCGTGGCTGCGAGGGACCCATCAAACGTCGAGAACCTCTTTCTCCTTGGCTCCAGCAACATCGCCCAACAAGACCTTATTCGCGTCCGTGGCCTTTTGAACCTGTTCGAGCAGGCGCTTCAATTCATCCTCAGTGATGTCCTTGTCGTTTTCCATGGACTTGAAGATGTCGTTGTATTCCTTACGAACCGCCCGTCCACGAATGCGGGCCTCCTCGCAAAATATGCCACACTTCTTCACCAACTCTTGGCGGCGATCACCAGTGAGTGCTGGAACCGGAACCCGAATGATTTGACCATCGCTTCCTGGATTGAGCCCCAAATGGGCATTGGCAATCGCGCGCTCGATGTCGATCAAGGTGGATTTGTCCCAGGCGTTGACAACCAAGCTCCGTGCATCCGGTGCAGTGATGGTTGCCAACTGGTTCATGGGCATGGAAGACCCATAGGCAGCTACCTGAACCGAGATGTTCTCCAATAGCTGCGGTGTTGCCCGTCCAGTGCGAATGGTCGCCAGCTCTTTCTTCAAGTGTGCGGCAACACCCTCAAAGTCATCAGCCATAGCAGAAATATATTCGTCAGTCATATCAGCATTCCTCCGCTGCAATACTCAAACCCCATAGCCGCTTGCAGACCAATGCTCAATTTTGGGCTGCGTACACCCGCGTGCCGATCTCTTCACCCTGGAAAGCCCGCCTCATATTGCCAGGCTCATTCAGGTTAAAAATGACGATGGGAATACCGTTGTCCATACATAAACTAATGGCGGTAGCATCCATCACCTTAAGGCCGCGCTGGAGCACTTCCATATATGTGACCGTATCGAACCGCTTGGCATCATCGTGCAAGGCTGGGTCGCGATCGTACACGCCATCCACCTTGGTGGCCTTCAAAATAACGTCGGCCTGGATTTCTGCCGCGCGCAAGGCTGCTGCGGTATCCGTGGTGAAATAGGGGTTGCCGGTCCCACCTGCAAAAATAACAACCCGGCCTTTCTCTAGATGGCGTATCGCACGCCGCCGAATGTATGGTTCGCAGATCTCATTGACTGAGATGGCGCTCATCACTCGGGTGTGTACACCGATAGCCTCAAGCGCATCCTGTAAAGCCAGGCCATTGATGACCGTGGCCAACATGCCCATATAATCAGCATGAGCCCGATCCATCCCCCGAGAGGCCCCAGCCAATCCCCGGAAGATGTTCCCGCCACCGATCACAAGGGCAATTTGCACCCCCGTGTTGTGGACTTCTTGTATCTCTTGGGCAAATCGGGCGATGACTGCAGGTTGAATGCCCATGCTCTGCTCTCCGACGAGCATTTCGCCTGAAAGCTTGAGCATGACCCTGTCGTACCGGTTTTTTGCCATCGGTAACCTAAGCGCCAACTTGTGCGGCGACCTCTGCCACGAAGTCATTGGACTTCTTCTCAAGACCTTCACCCAGCACATAGCGGCTAAAGCGACGAACCTTGATGTTCTCTCCAATGGTGGCGACGGTGTCTTGAACAAAGCGCTCAATGGTCCGTTCATCGTCTTTCACGAACTTCTGTTCGAGCAAGCAGATGTCTTGGAACCACTTGTTCATGCGGCCCTCAACAATCTTCTGGGCGATGGCCTCAGGCTTGCCCTCTTCGATGGTGCGTGCCAACTGAACTGCACGCTCCTTGGCGATGACATCCTCTGCAACTTCGTCACGGCTGACATAGTCAGGCGCCGCAGCAGCAATATGCATCGCGATATCACGAACAAAACCCTTGAAACCATCGTTGAGCGCGACAAAGTCGGTCTCGCAGTTGACCTCCAACAACACACCAATTTTTCCGTTGGCGTGAATGTAGGACATCACCAGACCCTCTGAGGCAATCCGGCTCGACTTTTTGGCGGCATTGGAAATGCCTTTGGCACGAAGCCAGTCCATCGCCGCGTCAAGGTCGCCGCTACTCTCTGTGAGCGCCCTTTTACAGTCGAGGATACCAGCGCCAGAGCGCGCACGAAGGGTTTTAATTTCAGCCATTGATGACATTGGAGTTCTCCTCGCCGATACCCGGCGAATGTGGATTTAAGCGTCAGCGTTTTCTGCAGGAGCAGCTTCAGCTGCTGGGGCTACTTCAGCTGCTGGGGCTACTTCAGCTGCAGCAGCTTCCTCAGCCACTGGAGCCTCGACATCAGCAGTCTCGACGGCAGCCTCTGGAGCGCCCTCTTCTGCTGGGCCCCGACGGTAGATTTCAACATTCTCGAGATCTGTAGTGGATGTCGCTGATTCTTCAACGAACTGACCGCGACCAGAAGCCTGGCCCTCGACTGTGGCGTCGGCAATGGCCTGTGTGAAGAGATGAATACTCTTCAAGGCATCGTCGTTACCAGGAATAACGTAATCCACATTGTCAGGGTCGCAGTTGGTGTCACACAGCGCAACCACTGGAATACCGAGCTTATTGGCCTCGCGAACAGCAATGTGCTCACGTTTTGGATCGATAACGAAGACGGCTCCAGGCAAGCCCTTCATCTCTTTGATTCCACCCAAGGAACGATCCATTTTGGTGATCTTCCGGGTGAGGTCAAGTGCCTCTTTCTTGGTCAGTGCCTCGAAACGACCCTCGTCACGTGCTTTCTCCAGCTTGACCAAGCTGTCAATCGACTTTTGAACAGTCTTGAAGTTGGTCAGGGTGCCGCCGAGCCAACGGTTGTTGACGAAAAACATGCCAGACCGGGTAGCCTGATCGGCGACGATTTCGCGAGCAGCACGCTTGGTGCCAACGAAGAGCACGCTTTGGCCCCGTGCAGCAGTCGCTTGAATAAAGCGCAGGGCCTCGTTCAGCTGAATGGCTGTGCGTTGAAGATCGATGATATGAACACCGTTCTTTTCGCCATAAATATATGGGCGCATGCGGGGGTGCCACAGGCGTGTTTGATGACCAAAGTGAACACCTGCTTCGAGCAGGTCGCGTAAAGAAACACTGGACATATCTGTCTCCAGTTGCCCGTACGAATCATCGACGGGTCTTTTCGGGTTTAACGACCACCGGTATTCGTCACCCACCCGATCGAGTCGAGCACCACCGGTGACGAACTATGTTCCGGTGTGAGAGTCCCCACGAGGATTCGTGGAGCGCCACCCGCTTAATGCGAACAGGGCCGAGGCGCAATGCCCCATGGCCTTGAAAATATCCGCCTTATGCTGGAGCGTTCGCTCCACTGGCACCACAGCACTTTTTGAGCTTGCGGCCAGAGCCACATGGACACGGGTCGTTTCGACCCAAGTCAAGCTCGGTCGCCGCGGCCAAAGCCTGTGCGCCAGCCAATGGCCGCCTGGGTGGGAGCGTGGCCGGCGCTTTTTTGGCGGGCTTGGCTGCCAGTGGATTCACCTCGCCGCTTGTCACCATCTTCTTGGCGGCCGACTTGGATACCTGGGGCACTTCCTCGTCCTCTGCCAACTCCATGCGAAGCAACTGTGATACCACCGCCTCGTCGCGCAAAGATGTCATCAACATATACATGTTGGTGCCCTCTTTTTTGTACTCCAAAAGCGGATTGCGCTGGCCGTAGCCTCGGAGTCCAATGCCCTCGCGAAGGCGATCCATCGCGAGCAGGTGGTCCTTCCAAAACTGATCTGTGTGCTGAAGCAGCAACATCCGCTCGATTTGGCGCATCGCCTCCTCGCCCAGCTCTTGCTCATGCTTCTCGTATGCCGTCTTCTGCTTGTAAAAAAAAAAACCCCCGGACCCCTCTCTCGTCACCCT
>DBIS01000154.1 GCA_002296975.1 Deltaproteobacteria bacterium UBA796
CCCCCCCACCACCCCCCCCACCCCCCCCCCCCCCCCCCCCCCCAAAACCCCAAAACCCAAAAGCCACAAGCCACAGCCACAGCCACAGCCACAGCCGCCACGACACCACCGATGAGCACCACCGAACGCTTGCGCCCAGGCTCCCCATGATGAGTGGTGGCAAAGCCCACATCATTAACCACCGACTTTGAAGCGCCGAACCAACTCTCCGACGGGTTGATTGTCGTGTTTTCAACCCTTTGGACAAGAAGATTCTCCGATGACGACCCGGAAACCCCATCAAAAAACATGGTGCCATCATGCCTAGACGCACCCCCCATCGGCACAAGCATGTCGCGCTCGAACACAACGCCCACTTCACCCAAAGCTGCCTCTAGGGCAGCCCTCATCGCATTGGCTGACGCGTAGCGCTCGGTGGGCTCATACTGGCACGCGGTGGCGATCACCTTAGCAAGCGGTACCGCGATGCCAGCAAAGAGCCGCTCATGAAGGGTTTCATTATAAAGGTCAAAAGGCTCGCGACCCGTCAAAATCGCAAATAAGGACGCCCCGGTGGCGAACACATCCGCAGTGGGGCCCAAGCCTTTGGCACTGGAGCGTTGCTCAGGCGGCATATAGGCCAAGGTCCCCATAATGGCCCCAGTCTTGGTAAAAGACCGCTCATCGTCAGCCATATTGGCGATGCCATAATCAGTGATTTTCACCACACCCTCGCGGGTGATCAATACATTGTGGGGCTTGATGTCTCGATGTATGATCCCACGGTCATGGCTGGCCTGTAAACCAGCCAGGGTGCCTAAAATTATTGGCCCTGCAACCTCTGGGCGGAGCGGCCCCTCCCGGTCGACCCAGTCCATCACGGCACCACCATCCACCATCTCCATCACAATATATGGTGTCTCTCCATCGATTCCGACATCAAAAATGGTGACGATATTGGGGTGCCGCAGCTTTGCCATCGCCCGCGCCTCGGCCAAAAAGCGCATGCGAATTTTAGGTTTCGAACACAAGGCTGGAGAGAGCACTTTCACCGCGCGGTCCACCTCAAGCATGGTATCGAAACCACAATACACCGTGGCCATGCCCCCTTGGCCCAAGGTTCTCGACAAGGCGTAACGGCCATTTGCCAGAGATTGTGAGGGGTTTTCCACGGTCTACTCCAACGGATACATCATAGTCGATGTGCTGTGGTTACGGACCAAAATTAGTTGACCCGGCTCAACTCAAAACGACCAAATTGACTGCCAAAAGAACACTCGCCGCTCATCTCCGCGCCATCCACAGTCCCTTCAAACTTGAAGTCACCGCTAAGACCCGAACTAAAGCGGACCAAAAAATCCAGTTCGTCACCATCGGCCGATCCCGACACCGCCCCTTCACCCAAGGTGGACTCCGGTGCCAAAATCTGACCCGTCCCCTCGAGGGCATCATCAGACCCATTTTCGAGCACCAAAGTAGTCACCTCGTAAACCAAAAATTTCGAACCAAGAGCCAAATCACACGCCCCCTCCCACTCGCCGCTGGCCCCACCGCAAGCAGCCATGCTGACGGCCATCCACATCATTCCAAATTGATGTCGCATCCTGCGCTCCTTTTGAGAACTCAGCATACACCAGGTCCAAAACGCCTGGGCCGCCAAGACCAGGGCTCCTGGCTATCGTCAATGGTAAAACTGACCCGTTAAATGCTAAACTTTCTCATAAGATTGAGGAAAATCGAGTCATGGCTTCTCGGAAAAAGTACGAAATCGGTTTGTACCAACGCACCACCGCCATTGGATCTACCCCTTTTGAGCGCCTATCCACCATGTACTGCGGCGCGATTCGCCTGTGTAAGCAGGGGCTTTCAAGCGCGAAAACGGGGGACACCGACAACGCGAGAGCCAAAGCCTCTCAACTCAAGGCCGTTGTGCGCCGCTTGGATGTGTGCTTGGACTTCTCGATCGCCCCCGATTTATGCAAAAACCTCAGCCAACTTTACCGACACATTCAAGCCCGACTTGAGCTGGATAATGTCGGAGAACAACCAGAAGTCTTCGCCGAAACACTCAAACTCCTCGACACCCTTTGGGATGGTTTTCAAACCGCCCACGCCCGTTCAAAGCACTGAGTTTAAAATGCGAATCACAAGGCAATAAACATAGGCATGTCGATTCAGCGCCGCATTTTGTTTTCCCTGCTTACGGTGAGCGTAATTCTATGCCTAGTAGAATCTTGTTTGCGTGTGACGGTGCCCGAAAGCCAGTGGCAAACCGCCTGGGAGCGAGAAGACGGGCTGCTCTTGTATCGATCCCGAACCTATGTCGGAGGTCCGGTCGACCCAACACAACGCCAACTGTGGCGGGAGGGTGAACTGGTAACCCGGCCTCAAACCGACTCCATACAACACGATGGCACAACCCCCTGGGCCGTCCGCACCAACGCCGAGGGCTTGCGTGAAGACAAAGAACTCACCCCAGGCCTAAAAACCGCCGACCGGCAGTTTCTCGCACTCGGAGACAGCTGGATGTTCGGGGTCAACGCACCCCAAGGCAACACGCTTCCCGATGAACTCGAACGACGACTTCCGGCCGCTTTAGGTGTGAACAGCGTCGAGGTCGTCAACGGTGGAATCCCAGGTGCGAACGCCTTCCATATGCTCAGACGATGGCATTATCTACGGGATAAAGTCGCGATGGACGGCCTCATCTTGGGCCTGCCCCACAACGCGCCCGACCCCGACATTCCAGCCGCCCGACAAGCCTGGTATCAAGCCGCCCGTGGCATCCCCGCCGCCAACTCTCGCATCTACCAAGGCCTGCGGTGGATGCTTCTGCCCTACACTCGACCTCACTATCCAAACCTGCTCAACCAAGACGAAGCTTCTGATGAGTATGCAATGAGCATGGCCGACCTCAAAACCATCATCTCCGATGCTACGGATCGGGGCATTCCCG
>DBIS01000399.1:0-162 GCA_002296975.1 Deltaproteobacteria bacterium UBA796
ACGAATGGCGTAACGACTTCCGCACTGTCTCGACCCGAGACTCAGTGAAATCGACATTGGGGTGAAGATGCCCCATACCCGCAGAAAGACGGAAAGACCCTGTGAACCTTTACTCTAGCTTGGCAGTGGTATTCGATTCAGTTTGTGTAGGATAGGTGGGAG
>DBIS01000399.1:491-6495 GCA_002296975.1 Deltaproteobacteria bacterium UBA796
ATAGGTGGGAGACTTTGAAACCGCGGCGCCAGTCGTGGTGGAGTCAACCTTGAAATACCACCCTGATTGTATTGGATGCCTAACCCCTTAAAAATGGGGGACATTGTCTGGTGGGGAGTTTGACTGGGGCGGTCGCCTCCTAAATAGTAACGGAGGCGCACAAAGGTTCTCTCAGCCTGATTGGAAACCAGGCGCAGAGTGCAATGGCATAAGAGAGCTTAACTGCGAGACTGACAAGTCGAGCAGATGGGAAACCAGGTCATAGTGATCCGGCGGTCTCCGAATGGAAGGGCCGTCGCTCAACGAATAAAAGGTACTCCGGGGATAACAGGCTGATCGCGCCCAAGAGTTCACATCGACGGCGCGGTTTGGCACCTCGATGTCGGCTCATCGCATCCTGGGGCTGTAGCAGGTCCCAAGGGTTTGGCTGTTCGCCAATTAAAGCGGTACGCGAGCTGGGTTCAGAACGTCGTGAGACAGTTCGGTCCCTATCTTCTGTGGGCGTTGGAGAGTTGAGAGGAGCTGTCCTCAGTACGAGAGGACCGGGATGGACGTACCTATGGTGTTCCAATTGTCACGCCAGTGGCATTGTTGGGTAGCTACGTACGGAAGGGATAACCGCTGAAAGCATCTAAGTGGGAAGCCCCCCTCAAGATTAGCTCTCCCTGAAGGGCCCTGGAAGACTACCAGGTTGATAGGTCGGGTGTGTAAGCGCAGCAATGCGTTCAGCTAACCGATACTAATTGCCCGTTTGTTTTCCTCTAAGACATAAATTTCAGTTTAGACATTGCGTCGACCACATTCATGTGCGTACCTTTTCGTTCATCATCGTATGAGCGAGAATGTATTGGATAGTGAAGATAGCCAGGAGGTCCCACCCGTTCCCATCCCGAACACGGAAGTTAAGCTCTATGGCGCCGATGGTACTGCAGGGGTGACCCTGTGGGAGAGTAGGTTATTGCTGTCCGTCCCTTAAAGCCCTCAAGGTCTAAGCCTTGGGGGCTTTTTTGCGTTTGGCGTCTAGCGCCGCTGCTTTAGGCGGTCATGCCACCACTTCATTCGTTCACCGATAAGCTTCTCTGCACCGTGTGGTGTGGGGGTGTAGAAGGTCTGCCCCTCTAGGGCTGGAGGTAAATAGCTTTGGGCAACGATGTTCCCAGGGTGGTCATGGGGGTTTTGGTACCCTTCACCGTGACCTTGGGATTTGGCAATTGATGTTGGGGCATTTCTAAGGTGCTTTGGTACCTGTAAGGCCCCTGTGCGGCGAACGGAATCCATTGCTTTGTTGATGGCAAGGTATGAACGGTTGGATTTGGGTGCTGTGGCCAAGTAGGTGACGGCCTGCCCCAAAATGATTCGTGCTTCTGGCATGCCCACAAGATGGACCCCTTGCATGGCGCCCACGGCCAACTGAAGGGCTCGGGGGTCAGCATTCCCAACATCTTCTGCTGCAAAAATCACCAATCGCCTCGCCACAAACATGGGGTCCTCACCGCCCTCTAGCATTCGGGCACACCAGTACAGTGAGCCTTGGGGGTCAGATCCTCGAAGGCTTTTAATCAGGGCGCTCGCCACGTCATAGTGTGCGTCGCCTCCACGGTCGTGAAGCAGGTCGGTCTCACCGAGGATCTCCTGGAGCGCCTTGGCATCCAATTCGGTGCCATTCGGTAATGTGCCTGCGACACGCCCTAGCGCCGACAGGACCCTGCGACCGTCTCCAGAGGCACTGTGAATGATGGCGCTAAGGGCCTCATCACTAAACATCAGGTTTTGGCCGCCGAGGCCTCGGTCCTTGTCCTTAAGGGTTCGTTTACAAAGTGATAACAGTGCATCGTCGTCGAGTGGTTTGAGGGTCAACAGCCAACATCGTGACCTCAAAGCTGGGATTATTTGAAAGCCCGGGTTTTCAGTGGTTGCCCCGACCAGGACAACTGTGCCTTCTTCTACGTGGGGTAACAGTGCATCCTGCTGAGCCTTGTTCCACCTGTGAATCTCATCGATGAAGAGAAGGGTGCCTCTGGCCTCTAATGTTCGGATGTCCTTTGCCCGCGCCAGGACCTGCCGCAATTCTTTCATGCCGTCCATGACCGCCGATAATTGCAGGAAGTAGAGGCCCGCGTGCTCAGCCAAGAGCCTGGCCATACTGGTCTTCCCACAGCCTGGTGGGCCCCACAGGAGCAGGCTCGAGAGGTTTCCATTGTCTAGGGCCGCGCGGAAGGTGGCGCCTTCCCCCAACAGATGGTCTTGGCCCAAGATCTCGTCGATATTCTGAGGACGCATTCGGGCTGCTAATGGTTTGGTTTCTTTGTTCATGGGATGCCCTATAATCCACCCATGCGTGTGGCTTTGATTTCTGATGTTCACTGTTGTGGTCTGGCCTGCCCCAGAGCAGCTAATTTTGTCACGTGGCTTGACCAGTTGGATGCGGACGCGCTTTGGATGCTCGGTGATATCTTCCACTACGGCTGGGTGTTCGGGGCCGACACCCAACCTGAGTACGCGCCTGTATACATGGCATTACAACGCGTGAAGGCGCGGGGGATTGCGATGGTCTTCGTGCCCGGTAACCATGACTTCAGAGTCGCAAACCTGATGGCCTCACGGTTTGGGGCCGAGGTTTGTGGGCCACATGTCCGGCATGTTGATGGTTGTTCAGTTCACCTTGCACATGGCGATGAGTGTGAGCGCTCGATCTTGTTCCGGGCCATGAGCTGGGTTCTACGCAGTGAGTTCGTGGATGGAGCGATGCGCATGCTCGGCCACCGTTTGGGAACTTGGATTCTCAGGCGGCTCGCCGGGGCCCCACATATAGATGGTGAGGTGCTTTGGGACGGATCTAGAGAAGCACTGCTCAGCCACCTCGACACCGTTGATTTGGCCGTGATGGGGCATGCCCACTTTGCCTGGAGCCACAAAGACGAGCGTGGCCAGGCGGTGGTTCTGGGGGCCGGTGTGGCCGGCGCTCGCCTACTGTCAGACGGACGACTCGTTTAAAATGCCACGCGACTCAAGGTTGTCGGGTCTTCTAGGAGCAGCCCCGCACCAATGGCTGTGCTTCGGCGCGGGTCGTCGGCCAATACCACCGGCAATCCGGTCTTGTCTCTGAGGTATTGGTCCAGTCCAGGGAGAAGCGCGGAACCGCCGCAAAGCACTATGCCTTGTTCGGTAATGTCTGCGGCGAGCTCGGGCGGGCTTTCTTTCAATACCTCCCGAAGGCATTCCACCACCTGCTCGAGGCAAGAGCCAATCGCTTCGGCAATGTCGTCGGAGCTGACCTGTATTTCTCGGGGAATGCCCGAGGATAGATCGCGGCCTGTGACATGGCATCGGCGTGTATGCAACGACACGACCGCGCTCCCAGCTTGTATTTTTGTGTCTTCGGCGCTGCGTTGGCCAACCAGCACATTGTGGCGGCCTTTGATCCTATCGATGATGGCCTTGTCGAAGTGGTTGCCTCCTATCTGTGCAGAACGGCTCACAACCACGCCGCCTAGGCTAATAATGCCGACCTCTGTGGTGCCGCCTCCGACATCCATCACCATATTCCCAAGAGGGCGGTCGATAGGGAGGTTTGCTCCAATGGCTGCGGCGATAGGCTTTCCGATTAAAAATACCTCTTTGGCTCCGACAAATCTGGCGGCATCCTGGATCGCTCGGCGTTCTACATCTTGGAGCCTGTTCGGCACACACACGACCACGCGAGGCTTCACGAATGGGCGAGTGCCCAAAGCCCTCTCGATACAGCTCCTCAATAGAGCCTCGACCAGCTTGAAGTCGACGATGACCCCATCCTGTATGGGGCGGATCGCTTCGATGTTTTCCGGGGTTCGGCCAATCATCTGACGGGCATCGTGGCCGATAGCAACAACACGCTGTGCACCGCCCATATGCTCTATGGCCACGACTGAAGGCTCGTCGACGACGATGCCGCGCCCCCGAAGCACCACGATTGTGTTGGCCGTTCCGAGGTCGATTGCTAAATCAGCCGAGCCGAGTGACAACATGCATCAATCCCCGAAAGTTGTGACGTTCGTGACCTTCTCTAAGGGCTTATCCATGGTCCTGGACACATGCTCTGCCCGTGTATCTAAGGGGCTGTCGTCAGAGGCTTGGATGACATACCGTTCGCCGCTGATGCTCACCGCGATGATCTCGAATTTTGCTGTGTCACCGCCAATGACGTACTCGATTCGTGTGACTTCGTTGAAGGGTATGCGGGTCGCCTCGGTTTTTGCCGCAGATTTACGGGTGATGATGATGGATTGAGTTTGCTCCTCAACCACAACACGCTCAGCAGCAACCTGGGTGTGCAAATACCAAAATACGCTCATCCCCACCATGGCCATGGCTGCAAACAGCACCAGCAAGCCAATAAGTCCACTTTTTTCGGGCTCGTGTTCTTCGTTAAAGTCGAAAAAGCAGGATTTACATCGTGCTGCGACGGCGGGAACTTCCTCACCACAACTGGGGCAACTTTTTGTGGCCATGTGTGTCTCCGGGTAGGCGCTAAGCATATCGGGTTTGGTGTCAGCCGTCCCGGCTCAGTCTGATTGACCGACCAGATGCCTGGCAAGCGGGGCAAGCAACATGGGCAGGTACATTGGGATTTGTGACTTTGGACGGGTTTTTCGGTACTGCTTGTATATTTTTTTCCCCGTTTTCAACAGGGCGGTGACTTGCATTTTCGGTTCGGTATCTGCGGGGATTCCGTTTAGCTTTGCAATCGCTCCGAGCTCTGCAGGTGCCAAAGCCTCGAGGTCGCCCTCATCGTAGGGTGAGTAGGGGAGACCCTCACGTTGGCCCAGGGCGGCCAAACTTCTGACCACTGCATCGAGCAGTCCCACCAAATCGATCTCCTCAGGAACAGGTATGTCTAGGTCTACAGCCAAGTCGACAAGCTCATCCTCCGGGGCATTGCGGAACATGGACATTTCTTCAGGGGTGAGCAAAATAGACATGATGCACTCCGTGCAACTGTGGGGCACCAGATCGATTAGATGGGTGCGGTTGGAGGTCCTGTGGTCCGTATCCTTGTCATGACTGTTTTGACACTGCTCACCATCCCTGTTCGCATTCTTGTGACGCTCTGGTATTGGCTGAGCACCCGAAATCGCACAGTGCTGGCGTGGAAACTCGGCGGGACGGCAAGTCCCATGGAGCCAGCCCGGTTTGAGCACTGTCTTGATCTGCTTTCAGTGATTGCTAAAGACCGGCGAATCTGTGGCGTGCGCATCGCTCTCGAGGGGCTGAACTTGGGCCGCAGCCAGTTGTACCAGTTGCACGATGCCATTCGAGGGTTGGTTGCCGAGGGCACCCCCGTCGCAGTTCATTTGAATGCCTTTTCAGACCGTGAGTTGCTATTGGCGAGTGCTGCAAGCCGGGTCAGCATGAGCCCACCTGCGGAAATTATCTTGAGTGGGGTGGCTGCGCCGATGCGCTTTTATGGTGGTGCTCTCGATAAGCTCGGGGTGGTCGTCGACTTTGAAAGCGCCGGAGCGTACAAGAGCTTTGGAGAGGCCTATACCCGTCCGATGCCAACCGTGGCCAACCGCGAGGCCATGGACCACCTGTTGGGTGACCTACAAATACGATGGCTCGAGACCGTGGCTGAGGCGAGAGGCCTTGCCGTCGACGCCCTCGAAGCCCTGCTTAAATGCTCCCCGATATCGGCTGGGGCTGCACATAAAGCTGGATTGGTCGACGCTGTTGCCTATAATGACCAGGATTGGGCGGAGTGGGACACCCGCCTTGGGGGTGAGGTCCGGCGCTTGGATTTTCATTCTTATGGGCGTTTGATACGCATGAGGCGTCGACTGCCCGCCATCCGCCGACGGCGATCCAAGATTGCGGTTGTGCACTTGAGTGGCCCAATTGTTGAGCGCCGGGCCCAAATGCCTCGGGGTGGACGCATGGTTGTGTCTGATGATGTTGTCCCAGTTTCGGATGCGCTTGCCGAAAACAAAGCCATCAAAGCGGTGGTCCTCGCTGTTGACAGCCCAGGAGG
>DBIS01000177.1 GCA_002296975.1 Deltaproteobacteria bacterium UBA796
CTTCAACAGCGACGGCACGCCCATGAACGGGGCAACCATCAAGCTCAACCCCCAGGCGGGCCAATCCTCCAAGGTATCGATGGTCCGCCCCGGCCTGTATGCCGTCGACTGGACCCCACCCCGTGTAGACGCTGTCTCAGACCTGACCCTCACCGTCAAAGGGCGCACCCCCGACCGCCAAGCGATCAGCGGTTCGTGGGCTGTGACCCTCCGTCCATCGAACGACAGAAAAGTCAACATGACAGCCAACCCTGCCGAGCTGACCTTGGGCCAAGACGCCGCCGCCACCTTGTCCATCACCCTCTCTGGTGCCCCAGGCCAACAGTTTGATGGCTCGGATATCGTGGTGTTGACCAACTCCGGAACCATCGAAAACGTCACCCATATGGGTGGTGGAAAATTTGCCGCATCTTACAAGCCACCCGCCAAACTTTTCCCACATATGGCCCTCATCACCGTTGCGGACAAACACAACCCCAACCGCACCTTTGGTCATCTATCGATTCCGCTTGTCGGCAAAGCCAACTTTCCGGTTGTGGGGCAACCCGGCGGCCACGTGATGGTACGCATCGATGACCGAGAGTTTGGCCCAGTCTCTGCGGATAGTAACGGTCGCGCCCAAGTGCCCCTGGAGGTTCGCCCTGGATTTGTAAACGCAGCGGTAATCTCGATCCTCAACGGCCAAAAAACCGAAGAAAAGTTGGACATGCAAGTGCCAGCCGCAAACCGGGTGACCCTCTTCCCCATTTCAGCAGCCATCGCCTCGGATCCGGGCGTAAGCATGCCCATCCGTGCTTTCGTGACCACCCCGAATGGCAGCCCAGACACCAACGCACGGCTTAAGTTTTCAACCACAGCCGGTGACATCAGTGAAGCGACACACGAAGGAGAGGGTGTGTATCGCGCGGTCTTCACCCCCCCATTCGGCAATCAGCGGGCCGCCGCAACGCTCACCGTCGAGGTCGACGATCTTAAGAGCGCTCAAGTGGCTTCAGTCAACATCAGCTTGATCCCAGCAAGACCAGGGAGCGTGACCCTCACCCCTGAGCCAACCACATTGATGGCCCAAGCAAAGGGCTTTCAGATCCTCACCAAGGTCCAATCCGCCGACGGTGTGGGTATGGCCGGCCGGGCACTTCGCTTTCGCGCCAACGGTGCAGAGGTTGGCAATGCCCAAGACCTTGGCAGCGGCGACTACAAAACCCGCTTCAAGACCACCGGAAAAGGAGCTGTCGAGGTTATCGCGACGGTACAAACCGAAAGCTCCGACAACCCCTTCCGCAAGCTCCTCATGTTTCCTTCTCGGGATCGGATGCCAGCGGACGGTCTGTCCAGCACCATCCTGACCATCCTGAGCCTCGACGAATACGGCTACCCGGTTGGCAATGTCCCGGTCAAGCTGTCCACCATTGGCGATGTGGGAAGCTTGCCTGCTCAAACCACGACCGATGCCTCGGGTATGGCCCAGGTTCACTTCACCGCCGGCCGCAAGCCTGGCCTAGCGCGGGTGTCCGCTTCGTCTGGCCCCCTCAGCACCATGATACCGCTGCTCTTGGCCCCCGACGCAATCGCAAAGGGCTACAGCCTTCCTGCCAGCGGAAGCCTAGCCGACATCGCTCTGTATGAGGCTTGGCGAAAGATCATTCAATCTGTGCGTTTAGAGCGAGAAGGCATGTTCGGCGCAGCCATCGGGGGCTATGGCGCCAACGATGGAAAGGTCGGCCCACCCACCGCAATCACCGCCGTCGCTGAACCAAACCAAGTCGCTCCAGGGGGCACCGTTACGGTTCGCTTGAAGGTCAGCGATGCCGATAGCCGAGGTGTCGGTGGCCAACGCATTCAAGTGATGGCCTCACCGGGCACCGTATCCGCCGTGACCGACCAAGGCGGTGGACGGTACGCTGCGACGGTGACCATCCCCGCAAAGGGAACCGATGAAACGGTGAACCTCTCCGCAGTGGTCGACGGCGCAGGCGTGGCCACAACCCTTCAGATTGCGATCACGCCCACCGCCTGGCGGCCCGTCGCCACAGCCAACGCAAAGCCGAAAGAAAAGGAAAAGGACAAGCCTCGGGTAGACGGTCCATGGCTTAGGGCACAAGCGGGGCTGGCCTTTGGTGGCTATCACTTTCGCCAAGAGCCCACGATGGCCTTGGGTCCAATCTACGATGCGCCTATCACATGGGGCGGCACAGAGACCGAATCAGCCAAGACGCCCGGCATCGCCATGAAAGCGGCGATGGATGTGCCTGGCTTGGCCGACAACCTCGGCGCCCGCGCCAGCTTCCGAAGCGTGATCTACCGGGTACAAATAGAAAATTTCGAAGCCCCAATCTCGGACTGGGCCACAGAGATGAACATCCTGGCCGTTGGACGACACACCCTCCAGCTCGGCGAAATTGAGGTGCAACCTGGTTTGCGCCTGGGCATGGGAATCGATGACTTTATGTTGTTCCAACAAAGCGGTACCGAGGACCGACGCAACATGAACTATGGGCCACTTGTGGTCACCTCTCTCATCACTGGACCCGAACTCGCGGCGAGTTGGCAAGACAAAGTATTTGGCCATATCGCCCTCGATTTTGGCTTCGCGAACTTCAACACCTACTACGCGATGGGCTTTGACTTAGAGGTCGCCTACGCCTTTACAGACGATCTGTACGGCTTTTTTGGCACCGAGGTCACCCGCCGGTCCCTGGCGATCTATATGCCCTTAAATGGGAGCACTCAGCAAGTCGGCGTGGTTGAAGACCACATCAACTTGATGAGCATTGGCATCGGGTGGCAGATGTAAGTTGGGCTCAGCGGCTAATCTCGACCCGCTGAAGCACCACATCTTCAATTGGCCGTGTGCGCTTGTGATCCACCGACGCGATGGCCTGGATGATGTCCAGGTTTTCGCACCGACCAAAAATCGTGTGCTTGCCATTAAGGTGAGCAGGCGTTGAGCGGTCGGTGATGAAAAACTGACTCCCATTGGTGTTCGGGCCTGAGTTCGCCATCGCGAGCAATCCGGGTGCATCAAAGCCGATGCTCGGCGAGGTCTCATCCTCGAACCGGTAACCTGGCCCTCCGCGCCCAGTGCCCATCGGATCGCCGCCTTGAATCATGAACTTGGGGATCACCCGGTGAAAAATGGTGCCGTTGTACAAGGGGGCGTCCGATTTCACACCGGTTTTTGGATGGGTCCACGACCGGCCACCCTCAGCGAGCTGTACAAAGTTGAGCACGGTCTTTGGTGCTTCTCCAGGCAACAAATCGCATTTAATTATGCCCATCGACGTGTGAAAGGCCACGCCAAGTTTATCTTCTGGCCCAATTCCGAGGGATTCAAAAACCTCAGCAGACCGAAGCGCGCCCAGTTCCTTTTCGGCAGCAGAAAGCTTGACGGACTGCTTTTTTGCTGCCGTGCTGAGGGTTTTATTTTTGGCCTTAAGGCTGGACACCTGGTCTTTGAGTTCGGCATTTTCAGCCTCCATCTCGGGTGAACCACAAGCCGTCATCGCCAGCACCAATATAATCGATCGCATATTTACCTCCTAGGCCAGCCCCGTATCCAACCCTTGGGCGACTGCAAAGGGCGTGATAGCGGAGAGCATGGGAACTTTTTTAATCAGCCTGATCGCAGGATGTATGCAGTTCAGTGTCGAGGGACTGGTGGTCGATGCCAAAGGGCAACCTATCGAGGGCGTAAATATCGGTACGGGAAAAACCCAGTGTGACGGAAAAACGACGAGCAATGGACGCTTTTCTTTGCGGTGCGGCTCGGCTTTGAATGGCTTGGTCTTCAGTCACTCAGACTATTTCCAACAGACCATTCCCCTTGAGCGCGAACAAGAAAAGCACCCGCGTGTCCCCACCACAACTTTGGTCCAAATTCCACGGACAGATGGTCTGTTTTTTTTCAAGGACAAACGCTTCGTCGACTTGAAAGATGGAAGCCTTTTTCGGACCACGCAACAACAGGGGCAGGCCAAGCGCAGGCGTTATTGCGTAGACAAAGAGGCTTCGACCCCAAACCCGATCAAGGCCGGCATGACCCGCTTTGCAGACAAAAATGCCCCGCCTTGGCGCTTGTTCCGGCTCGACGAAGCTGGGTGTGCCTATCGCGATGCGAAAGACACCGAAGGCCGATGGGTGGTCGAGTATAAAAATCGCCCCACCCTCGCCCGTGACGCGATGGATGATGGCTTGGTGATCATCGAGGGTACCCTAGACATAGGGGAGTATTTCTTGGCCGACTGGAGTGGTTTTTTTGTACCCACCCCCACAGAGGACGCCCACTATTCGGGCCGATGGATTCGCGTGGACGGCTGACACCACAGCCATAGCGCGGGCACAACCCACATCCATCCACCCACCGTCCCGGCAACGATCGGGCTTAGCCTTCCTTGAGCCCCCATTGTCCAAACCACCGCCTCTGTAACAAGCAGGATTGCTGCAATCCCTGTGACCACACCCAGGCCATGGGGTCGCCGAGCGGCCAAGAACCCCATCAACGAAAACCCAATGCACCCAAAAATCCGAGCCACCCGGGCCAAGATTTCGGTCATCTCAGCCACACCTCCTGACCAGTGCAACACCGTTAGCGGTGCCATCCGAGGGCTGGCCCGCTGAAGCAATGCGTTGGTCATCACAGTGTAGCTGACACCACCGTCTCGGTGCAGATGCTGCCCGTTCGCACTCCGAAGCAGACCCGTGTCGGTCCACAACCATGCTGGGGGCGAGGCCGAAGACACAGTCGGCAACCACCACTCCCCCACCGCGAGCCCGCACACGCCCACCACAGCCCCCACCACCACAATTATCGGCCCCATCGTGGGCCA
>DBIS01000176.1 GCA_002296975.1 Deltaproteobacteria bacterium UBA796
CGATGACCTTCCGAGCCACCCTGGGCGTATTTCTGTTGATGGCGACGATGCACCTGAGCCTCAAAATAAACGGCTGGTCCCGGGTGATGATGCTGAGCTATCTCGGGGCATCAGGAATCATTATCGCCACATCACGTGCAGTATTTATCAAAGTTAAACCTGCATTTAGCCGAACTTCTCCAAAAATAAAAGTGGGGATCGTTGGTGTGGGTGAGCGGGCCAATCGACTGGCTGCGCGGTTGGACGAATACGGCCATGATGGGTTTATACTCGGCGGCTATATCAGCCCAACTCCAGACGCCGGCACCATCGCGGTTCCTGAAAGTCTGGTCCTTGGCTGTATCTCTGCACTCCCGGACTTGGTGAGCAACCATGGCCTAAAGGTGATCATTTTGGCCACCCAAAGCTTGAGCCGAAAAGAACAACTCGAGGTCGCGACCCTCGTACAGGGCCTCAATCTTCACCTGTTGGAAATGCCAAATACTTGGGGCGTGGCCAATCCGCGCATGGCCATCGCCGACTTGGGCGACCTGCAATTGCTGGACCTGACAAGCCTCGCATACCCCACACAAGCCGAACGCCTCAAGCGGGCATTTGACCTTTTAGCGGTGGGTGTGGGCGCCATAATTTTAGGCCCCTTGCTATTGGGGCTCGCCGCAGCAGTACGGCTAAGCGATGGTGGCCCGAGTTTGTTCACCCAAGGTCGCGCAGGAAAAGGGGGCCGGCGTTTTGAGATGTACAAGTTCAGATCGATGGTGGTGAACGCGGAAAAACTGCGTCCAAAAATGGAAGGCCAAAACGAACTTGAGGGGGTCTTGTTTAAAATCGAAGACGACCCGAGAATCACACCGATCGGCCGCTGGTTACGGCGCTGGTCACTCGACGAGATGCCCCAACTGCTCAATGTGCTCAAGGGTGACATGAACCTTGTCGGCCCACGCCCCTTGCCCATCGAGGACCTTAAAGGACTCGATGAGAACGTTGAGCTTTGGTACTGGTTCAGCCAGCGGTCCAAGGTCAAACCTGGAATCACCGGCACATGGCAAATCACCGACCGACACTCTCTGAAGATGGAAGACATGGTTCGCCTGGATATCGACTACATTCAAGGGTGGAGCTTTTTTGCTGACCTGGCCATTTTATTCAAGACCCTTCCTGCGGTCATCAAGGGCCGGGGCGCCCGTTGAGCCCTCCCCAAAACCGCGTGGGCCACACCACCATGCTCGTTGTGCCCATCGCCATCATCAGTCGTGGCGCGGCGTTCTTGATCCCAGTCTTTGTGGCGATTTGGTTTGGGGTAGGGCCAAACACCGATGCATGGTTTTGGGCCCTGGCTTTCCCCACGTTCGCAGTGGTCCTCTCGGGCTCCGCGGTGGCCACCACGGTAACCCCAGCGCTCGCGGCGCTCCGACGGGACGCCCACTGGTCGATGGGAAAAGTGATCGGCAGCTTGATGATGTGGACGGGCATATTCGCTTTGGTAGCAGGTGTTTTGATTTGCCTGGCTGCCCCGAATATCCTCAAAAATTACACCCGATTTGAGCCGGAAACACAAGGGTTAGCGGCCACACTATTATGGGAGCTACTGCCCTTTATGGTGGTCACAGCGATGGCCGCAGTACTGAGATCCGCCTGTGAGGTGATGGGGTTTTTCAAGCGCGTTGCCGTATCGCCTTTGCTCAGAGCGGTGGTTGTTATCGGGTTTTCATGGCTGCTGCTTCGGCCTGCTGGTATTCATGCGCTGCCCTGGGGCCTGGTGGCGGGCGAGGTCGTCGCAGCCATGTGGTGGGGAGCGTGGCTGGTGTCAAATGGCATCGATATTGAGCCAAACCTAGACCGTGAACCCACGGTCAAGCAGGTGGGCAAAGACATCATCCCAATATTGGGGGGCGAGGTCCTCGTGGCGGCCAACTTGGTGGTCGACAAAGGCTTTGCATCCACCCTTTCCGAAGGCAGCGTCACCATCTTAGAGTTCGCGGATCGCGCCCGTATCATACCGACAACATTGATGAATTCCACGTTGGCGATGGTGGCATTCGCCTCATGGTCAAATCTGGTGGCCGACGGAAAACTGGCTCAGGCTCGGGAAAATATGGACCAGTCCATGCGGTGGACGATGGCCCTGGCAGCACCGATGTTGGCCGGTATGTATATTGGCCGATTTGTGCTGATCGGCATGGTTTTTGAACATGGCGCCTTCGACCACGCGGATACGGTGATGACGGGAACGGTGTTGGGGGCTTACATCCCTGGCCTTTTGGCCACTTTATTGGGATTATTGGCGATACGGGCCCACATCGTCGAACGAAATTTCCAGATCATTTTCACCTTGGGTGCAGCGTCAGTGATGGTCAACTTCACATTGAACAACTTGCTCATCGGGCCTTTTGGGCTGGTGGGGCTCGCTGTTTCAACTTCATTCAACAACACCCTGATCACACTCATTTCCGTGTTGTGCTTGGTACATTTACTGCCGGTTGGCATGTTAAAACGGTGGGCGGGGCCATTGGCAATCGCCTTCGCATCGGTGGTGCTGGCCGGGGCCTTAGAGCTTGGGGTGGGCGCGCCGCAAACGATTGGCGATGCCCAACTGTGGCTGTCAGCCATTCCATGCTTTGCTCTATTCGGGCTCGGGCTGGGACTGATTATGACGGAGCGTCCCCGATGAAGGGCGCAGATAACGGCCCGACCCAGACATCCATCTTGGGCGTTCGCGTGGATGCGGTTGGGGACGGAATGCTGATACCAACCGTATTGAAACTGGTCGATACCGGCGGTGGAACAGTGGCCTACGCCAACGCCCACGTCCTCAACACTTGCACCCAAGATCCTGCGCTTCGAGAGTTTTTGAATGCTGCGGACTTGGTCTACTGTGACGGTAATGGGGTCAAACTTGCCGCTAGAATTTTGGGTTCTCCCCTTCCCGCGCGCATGACCGGGGCAGACTGGATTTGGACCCTTGCCGAGGCCGCAGAGGCTAAATTAAAACTATTCTGGATTGGGGGACAGCCAAATACCACCGCGAAAGCTGCCGCCAAGCTGCGCAGCCGCTTCCCAGGCCTTGAGATTGAAACTGACCACGGATTTCAGCCAAGATCAGGGGCCGGCAATACAGCCAGCATTGAGCGTATCAACGCATTTTCACCGGATATTTTGCTGGTCGGAATGGGCACGCCAGAACAGGAACAGTGGGTGGCGCAACGGCGGAAGGAGCTTCGCGTACCCGTGGTGTGGTGTGTGGGAGCCACAGCCGAGGTGCTCGCCGGCCATGAACGACGCGGGCCTGAGTGGTTGACGCAACGGGCTGAATGGCTGAGCCGCTTGGCCGCCGACCCGGCCCGTCTGTGGCGACGCTACTTGGTTGGGAACCCTCTTTTTATACTTCGGGTTCTCCGGCAGCGACTCAAGATAGGGTGAAATCGAAGGTCGCGGCAACGGCTGCTGCACCATCTGAACTGAGGGCCAACGACCGTTCAGGCGTGGCCCAAGGGTCGGCAGCGATGAAGGGGTCGCCAACGAAATACAGCTGTGTGGTTAAACGCTCAACACCATCGACATACACCTTCACGTGAAGATGACTTGGGCGAAACGAGGCTCCATTTAGATACCAGCCTGGCTTTTTAGTATGAAAGGTGTAGGCTCCGGAGGCATCTGTCGAGAACTGCCCGTAGTACCGCTTTTCGGCGGAAGTGGTGTCGTAATCGGTAGAATCGACTGAACTGAGATCCTCGGCCAGAACGGTGGTGGGGTTGGCGTGCCAAATCTCAATGACGGCATTTGGGATGGGATTACACCCAGCATCCAGAACGCGCCCCGTGATGGTCAAGGCCGTCCCGGCATCGCCGTATAGGTCGAAATCGGAGCGGATGGGTAGGTCTGAACGCCAATATGGTCCTTCGATATCCGAGGCCGTCTCTGAGCAGCTCGGGTCTTCGATGCCAGTGTCATCAGCGTCGGCGTCGGCGTCAGCGTCAGCGTCAGCGTCAGCGTCAGCGTCAGCGTCAGTGTCAGCGTCAGTGTCAGCGTCAGT
>DBIS01000089.1:0-5527 GCA_002296975.1 Deltaproteobacteria bacterium UBA796
ATCTTTTGGCCCTGTACCTGGCAAAAACGGTGCACGAATGCTCAAACATCCCTTTTGTGGACGTTTTCCGGTCACGGTACAGATTCTCCGGTATTCGAATTCTGGGCCGTCGAAAGGTCGTGGGTCGAGCCCGTCGTGGATTCCAGCCATCCACCATCCCCACAAGGGAGCTGCCACCTCAGAGGCGCTGCCGCCAACCGGAGCGGGTGTGTCATAGCCTACCCACAAGGCACTCGCGTATCGGGCAGTTCCGCCGACAAACCACAGGTCGAATTCCTTGTCAGTGGTGCCAGTTTTGCCGATCGCCTCGCCGGTGAAACCCGGTCGGCCATTGATGCCGCGGGTTGATCCGCCGGTGCCAGAGAGGACCACGCCTCGCATTAACTCTCGGGTCAACATGGCTGCCTCAGGGGGCATCACGGGCCGCTCGGTGCTCAAGGCGGCGACTGGAATTTGACGGGCGGCATCTCGGGCGCTCAGGATTGGGCTGCCGCTAGCGCGCCGTCCACCGTTAATGACCGCACCCACAAAGGCGGCCATTTCGAGGGGGGTGACCTCGCCTTGACCAAGCGCCAAGCCCATCTCTTCAGGCAGCCAGCGTTTCTCAAAACCCATTCGGTCTGCGAAGTCGACCAAGTGCCGAGGCCCGCCCAACTCTTCGAGTAAAGAGGCTGTGCCGACATTAGAGCTAGACGCCAGGGCTTGGGCGAGCGGGATGGTATCCGAGTACTTGCCGCCGACATTTCGAGGGCGCCATCCATCGGTGTTTTCAAAGGTCCGGCGCCGATTTGGGACGGTGTCGGCGGCGTTGTACAGGGGCATCCCGTCACCGTCCATTCGAGAAAAAGCCAAGGCGTAGACCAAAGGTTTGAAAGCTGATCCGGCTTGGCGTCTGGCCTGTGTGGCACGATTAAAGCTGGTGGCTGTGGCTCCGCGACCAGCGAATACTGCCACCATCGCACCGGTATAGGGGTCAACCAAGGCTGCGGCTGCTTGTAGGGGCTCCCCATTTCCGGCCCCCAGGCTGGCCTCCATATACTCAAGGCCTTCGGTGAGCAGGCGCTCTGTGCGCTCTTGGGCCACCACATCGAGGGCGGTATAAACATTTAGTCCCGCACCATAAACCGTCATGGTCGGCAGGTGGGCCTCAAGCCATGCCCGGGTGGCTTGTATATAGGCTGGATAGAGAATTCCAGGTACGGGGGTCAAAACCACCTCGACGGGCTCGGCCCTGGCTTTGCTGACGTCGTAGCCCATGACTTCCATCCGCCGCAGGACGCGATCTCGACGAAGCTTGGCCAACTTGGGGGCGATATCGGGACCATATCTCCCGGGCGCTGGCAAGATGCCGGCCAAGGTCGCGGCTTGGCCCAGGCTCAACTCTTTGGCGGATTTCCCCCAATAATGCTGAGCAGCGGCCTCGAATCCGCAGATCGAGAGGTTGCCAGCTTGGCCCAGATAGGGCGCATCTAGGTACATTTGGAGCACGCCCTCTTTGCCCAAATAGCCATCCAAAGTCACGGCCATCGCCATCTCACGTATCTTTCGGCTGATGGTTTTTTCTTGATTTTGGGACAGGCGACGAACCACTTGCATGGTGATGGTCGACGCCCCCTGGCTGTACCGGCTTTGTTGAACATTGGCCCACAGTGCCCGCAGGCTGGCCAGTGGATTCACCCCCGGGTGTTCCCAAAAGTCGATATCTTCAGACGCCACGATCGCGTCGATCAGGTGCTCAGGTGCTTCGTCGAGTGGCAGGTGCGTTCGGATCTCACCGTCGGTGCCCACCAGGTTGCCAATTAAAATCGGTTCGAGGGCCACAGGACGGGTCCAGCCAGACAGGCCAGGTGGTTGAGGACCTTCCGCAAATGAGCCACCTCTGGGGATGACAACCCCTGACCGTTCACAGTACTCGCCAGGGTCGCGCGCGGGGCAAGCCACACGATAGCCGCGAATACGCGCGTGTTCCATCAGCCGTCCGGTGGGCAGGTCCAAGCTCGCAGCGTCCGACCAAATCGCAGCAGGAAAAGACCAGCCTGGGTGAGCGGTTTTGTGCTGTCGGTGTTTATCGGCCATCACCCTGGTTTTATTGCGGATGTCGATGAGTCTGGGCCACATGCCTCCGACGGCCACCCCCCAGACAAGTGAGATGCCCAAGAGTGAATACTTGAGTGCGGGTCCCACGTTTAGAGCTCCTCTTTGTTGCAGCAACACCCATGCTACCTCAAGTGTCGGCTTGGGGGTCAGGGCGCCGCTGTTTTATGTGAGCTTCTGACAAAGCGCGCGACGGCCTCAACATGGGGGGTTTGTGGAAAGAGGTCGATGGTCCACAGTGCTTCCAATCGCCAGCCCCCCGCCTTCAGCACTTCAGCATCTCGTGCCAAAGATGCCGGGCTGCAGGCCACATAGACCAAAACATCTGCGTCCATTTTCGCCAAAAATGAAGCGGCAGCAGGGTGGAGCCCGGCCCGAGGTGGGTCGACAACCACATGTTTCGGGCCTGGGATGTTTAAGTCTTTGAGGACCGTTTCGACTTTTCCAGCATGCCACTCGCTGGCGATATTATTGGCGGCAGCATTCTCTTTAGCGATGGCGATCGCCTCAGGGATGAGTTCTACGCCCACGACCCGCTCGTAGCCACCACCGAGCACAAGTCCGATGGCCCCGACCCCGCAGTACAAATCCAGCAAGCTGGTGTTTTCGGCAGGGCCTAAAGCCTCTCCGATGGTGTCGAACAACACGCTCGCCCCTGCGGTGTTGACCTGAAAAAAAGCCTCATGGGGCAGCTGCAGTTTGAGGCCCTTCATCTCAAAGCGAACCATGGGGTCGCCCCAGATTTTTCGGGTCTCGCCCTGGGCCACATCGGCGAGTCGGTCGTTCACCGTCCAGATGACGCCACCGACCTTTTCTTCGGCCAATAGCGTGGTCGCGACGGCCTCGACTTGGGCCTCATCGACGCTGGGGTGGGTCACCAGGTTCACCACCACGGTATCTCCCTCGCGGATAACCACGTGTCGCCAATGTCCGGTGTGGTCTTGGTTGTTCCAGGCCGGCCCCGGGGTATTTTTGGCCAAGTGTGCGATCACCGTGTTGATTGGGCCTGACGCGAGTGGACAGGTGGGCACCGGAACGATCTTGGAGAACCAGCCGGGCGGGTGAAAGCCAAGCCACGTGCCCTCGGTTTGACCGTCTTTCTCGTCTTCAGGCAGGTAGCGGCGTACCCCAAAAGACAGCTCCATTTTGTTGCGGTACCCATACGCTTCATCGGTGCCTCGGATGGGAGCAGAGGGATGGCCAACCAAACCTTCGACCATCGCCTGCTTTTCTTGGCGTTGGCGGTTGATGGGCATTTCTTGGTATTGGCAGCCACCGCACAGCCCGAATATTTCACACACAGGCGTTACTGCGTCGGGGGATGGCGATGTGATTTCGATGCGCCGCGCGGTGTGCTTTCGACTGGGCCAAGCTTTGACCGTGGCCCCAACAGGTGAGGCCCACACGCGCCATGTCTTGCCTTGTTCATCGGTGCCGATGGCACCTTTTGGGTGCAGCGCTTCCAGTTTTACCTGAATCGGCTCTCGGTTTTTCCTTCTGCGTCCACGTCCTCCCACTCGGTGTCCCTCCATCGGCTAGGTTGCCACCATGTTTAGCGCTTTTACATTCATTTTGGCCATCCTTCACCCTGTTTTCGCTGAGGATATCGCATCGGGGTCTGAGAAAACCTGGGATGTAGACAGTGCTTGGGGGCCCACCCACGCTGTGCGGATCGACACAGATGAGGGAAGTTGGATGAGCGTGAGCGTTCATGGCGACACCATCATCTTCGATTTGCTCGGTGATCTCTGGTCGCTTCCGTTGAGTGGTGGCCAAGCGACCGCGCTCACACATGGCGCTGGGTGGGATTCCGAGCCGCGTTTTTCACCCGACGGCAGCCGCATCGCCTTTGTTTCGGATGCTGGTGGCAATGAGCAGCTTTGGATCATGAACGCTGATGGGTCTGATGCGGAGCAGTTTACCGATGAAGATGAGGCCCGTGTGACCGATCCGGTGTGGGATAAAGATGGATCTTGGCTTTTAGGGCGGCGGCGCACCGTTGACACCCGGAGCATCGGGGTGACAGAGTTATGGCAATACCATCTCGATGGCGGCTCTGGTTTTGCCTTGACCTCCAAAGATGATCACCCCCATGCCGGCGAAATGACCTCCGATGGTCGGCATCTGTGGTTTTCCTCCCGTACGGGTCGCTTTAGCTACGATGACGACCCACTCCGCGGCCTTTGGCGTGTGATGCGCCTGGACCGAGAAACCGGTGACTTGCGTACAGAGGTGGGTGGAAATGGCGGTGCTGTTCGGCCCTTGATGACTCCAGATGGGTCCGGCATGATTTTTGTGAGTCGCGACCGCGAAAAGACCCTGCTCGAACACCTGAATTTTGAGACCCGTGAACGCACGGTGTTGGCGGACTGGCTGGATCATGACCAGATGGAAGGCTTTGCTTTGCACGGGGTTTATCCGGCGATGGATTGGACCGATAATGGTGATCTTGTGTTGTGGGCAGGGGGTAAACTTTGGCGCGTCAAGCCTGATGGCGCACGTTTTGAGATTCCGTTTAAGGCATCAGGAACGTGGAACTTTCATGATGTTCCACGGTGGGAACACGCTCCGCCGGAGGTGGTTCACGCAAAGCTCAATCGCTGGGCCAGCCAGAATCGCCATGGGGATATTGCCTACAGCGCCATGGGGCGTGTGGTCGTACAAAGTGCGTCGGGCAGTGTGCGGGATTTGGGCACAGGCTTCGCCCCGAGATGGAGTGCGGACGGAGAGATTTTGCTGTGGACGACCTGGGTGGACCTCAAGAACTCAGGTGCTTTGATGATGGCCCATCGTCGGGGTCGAGGCCGGGCGGTCCGCTTGCCCATCACGGGTCAGTTGCTCAACCCGGTTTTGAGTAATGATGGCAAAACCATCGCCGTTTTGCGCGACCCGAACACAGACAATCGCCCGAATATTGGCGCCCTGCCCTGGTACGAGTTGGTGGTCCTGAAAAAGCAGAGGAAAACATGGGTTCGCATGCCGGTTGAGGCGACGGTGGACACCGGTGTGGGTTTTCGGGCACCAAAACTAAGCATCCATGATGACCGCATCTGGTGGTTGGCGGTGGGCGATGGGGCTGACAGAGAGCCGGCTGAATCGGAATTTGTGAGCGTGGATATGCGGGGCCGGGATTATAGGGTTCACCTGACATTTCCGGGGGCTGTAGAGGCTGCGCCAAGTCCTGATTTTACGCGGATTGCTTACAAGGTGAATCATCAGGCATGGGTGGCAGCCTTGCCCAAGCCAGGTGCTGAAGTGGAGTTAAAGCAGTTGCCGCAATTTAAGCTCACCGATGTGGTGGGCGATTGGCTGGGGTGGTCGGCAGATGGACGTTCGGTCACCTGGACAGCAGGTGCTGAGTTTTTTCGCTTTTCTTTGCCCGAAGTTGGTATTCCCGCCACGGTTGAGCCCACCGAATCCGAATCCGAATCCG
>DBIS01000089.1:5832-8201 GCA_002296975.1 Deltaproteobacteria bacterium UBA796
GAATCCGAATCCGAATCCGAAGCCAATAAGCTTGTCGTTGAGGATCCAAATTTAAGCAAGGAGGCGCTGACTTATAGTCGTCCACGTGCCCGACCAACCCGTACCTATGCGTTGACACATGCCATGGTGCTGCCGATGGACGGTCGCGGTCCCATCGATGATGCGACGGTCGTGATCGTCGCTGATAAAATCGTATCGGTTGAGGGTGGTGGTGCCGTGCCCGCAGGGGTGGATGTTCTCGATATGACCGGGAAAACCATCATCCCAGGGCTGATCGATGTCCATGCGCACCTTCACTATAGTGCCAACGACATCCACCCAGAACAACCCTGGGCTTATTTGGTCAACCTCGATTTTGGCGTGACCACGGTTCATGATCCTTCGGCATCGACCGATTTGGTGTTTAGCCAAGCTGAGCGAGTGGCTGCAGGCCTGAGTGTGGGGCCGCGGGTGTATTCCACGGGCCAGATTCTCTATGGAGCCTTAAGCAACGAAAAGGCAAAAACACCTGACGCCGAGGCTGCGAACACCCATGTGAGGCGCTCAGCGCTCGTGGGGGCGCGGAGTGTCAAGGTGTACCAGCAAAGCCGTCGAGACCAACGCCAGTGGTATGTCCAAGCCTGCAATGCGCTTCAAATCATGTGTGTGGCCGAGGGCGGGGGTGATCTGTGGATGAACTTGTCCATGGCGGCGGATGGCTTTCACGCCATAGAGCACGCCTTACCAAATGCCCCGCTTTACAAGGATGTTCGTCAGTTTATGGCTGCGAGCCGTACCGATGAGACCCACGGCACAGCATACTCTCCCACCCTATTGGTGGCCTATGGGGGCATGAGTGGTGAGTTGTACTTTTATCAAAACTCGGGAGCATACGATGATGCCCGCTTGTTGCGGCATTGGGACCGTCGGGATCTCGATGCCAAAACCCGCCGTGGACAGTTGTTTGCACCGGACGATGATTGGAACCACCAAGAGGTAGCCCGTGACGCAGCGGCCATGGCCCGTGACGGCCTATTGGTGACCTTGGGTGCACATGGCCAACTTCAAGGGCTCGGGGTGCATTGGGAGCTGTGGGGCCTGGCCGGCGAGGGTGCGATGACGCCGATGGAGGCGCTCAAGTCTGCCACGATAAACGGTGCGCGCTATCTCGGGATGGCGGAGGTTCTTGGCTCTGTGAGCGCGGGAAAACTCGCGGACTTGGTGGTGCTCGATGCAAACCCAAGCGAGGATATTCGAAACAGCACCAAGATTCATATGGTGATCAAAAATGGCGAGATCGTCGCGGACTAACCTGCCTTACTGTTGACCGTACTCGTAGAGAAACTGGGTCTTTCCAATTTGAACCCGGTCACCATTTCGAAGTGGACTCTCGGTCACAGCCGACTCATTGATGCTCACCCCAATCAAACGCCCCCGCTTGGTGAGCAGATGGTGTTTGCCATCCCAGCAGATGTCTGCGACCACCCCGCCGCTGAACATCCCTTCCACATCGACCATGCCACCATCGCCAAAGGTGAGTTTTCGATCTTCTGGGTGCCAAAACCGACTTTGGTTGACCGTGGAGGTCAAGCGAGCGTTGCGCATCTTGTCGCCTTCGGCCTGCATTTGCTTGATTTGTGCGGGGGTCATCGCAAAGGTGGAGTCCTCAAAGAATGGGGTTGGCGCATCGTGTTTGAGCATGTACTCGAGGTATCTGCCCTTATAAAAACGATCTAAGGGGCCGTCGCCTTTGTAGACGAGGGTGAACTTTCCGAGCACGATGATATCGTCGCTTTTGAGCGTGCTGCCGTTGACCCGGGTGCCGTTGATGTATGTGCCGTTGCTGCTGTTTAGGTCTTCGATGGACGCTTCGGCTCCATCCCAAATAATCTGAGCGTGGTGTCGGCTGACCGAAACATTAGGGAGCATCAAGTTGGCATCTTCGCCACGGCCGATGATGGTCTTTCCGGGTTGCAAGTCAAAGACGCGGATGCCCTCTGTTTGATTTACAATCACCACACACGGCATGGCTCGTCTCCTTTATCGCCCAGCCGAAGTCGGCCTTGAACTTGAGTTTATACGGCGCTCTTGATCGCGTCTACTACCGCGGGCATCACTGTGGCCCAATTGGCGTCGGCGGATTTGGATACGGTGATGAAGTCTTTGACCCCAAACACGCTGACCACGCCGGTCACAGCGACGACTGCAGCCGCGATGGGATGGGCTATCTCTGTGTCGGTTGAGTTGAAGGAGAAAGACCCAGTTTCGGCGACGGTGACCGACAGACAAAACTTCATGGCGTTGGGGTTGGGGGTCTCTTGTGCGTCAACGCTCACAGAAGATTTTTTATTGGCAGGCTTCTTTTTAGACTTTGGCGCGGGTGCTTTCGG
>DBIS01000396.1 GCA_002296975.1 Deltaproteobacteria bacterium UBA796
GAGGCCGAAGACACAGTCGGCAACCACCACGCCCCCACCGCGAGCCCGCACACGCCCACCACAGCCCCCACCACCACAATTATCGGCCCCATCGTGGGCCAACCAACCCCACTGACCGATAAAGCCAGCAGCTCGCCTCTACTCTTCAGCCGCAGCCGCGACAAACACAAGCCCACAGCACAAAACAAAGGCCCCAACCATACCAGTGCCACCGCAATATGAAGCTGGAGGGCGGCCCCCAAAGCTTCAGTGCCCTCCCCGCCCCGCTCCAAGGTCACAGCCATCACAACGAGGCCGACCCCGATCGCGGTTACCCAAAACACATGCCGCACAAACACCGGCGCTAAAAACCGCCAAATCATGACAAACGCCACCGGATCCGCCAAGCCAAGAGCACCGAGCCCACCAACAAAAGCAAGGGTAAAAAAGCCCCATTTTGAGGCCCAAGAACACCGCGGAAATGGTCACCCAAGCGCTGGGCCACCCAAACCAGGCCCACAAGGGTAATGGCTGCCGGGGCAGGGCGTTTGAAGGCCAAGCCGATGGGCAGCCCGGCCAGAAGCAAAAAGGGCGCACTTAAAGCGAGGGTGGTCCGTTTATATAAAGTGATTTTGGCTAAGGAGCGATCTTTACCCTTGGTCTCTCCAGCGTCGATAAAAGACTGAAGCTCAAGGGAGTTCCGCTCAAAATTATGGACCCCTATTCGCTGGCCACCCAGCGGAATTTTGGCACTGTCAAAGCGGAGTGCCCATCGCTGTTCAAGATCGCTCAATCTACCGTTTTGAAGCACCAGGCCCCCATCGGCCCACCCACCGGTTTCGGCAAAACCCACCCACTGATCCGAAGCGAGCATCAGTCCGGTGGGGACGCCATCTTTTCGATTGTCGACCCGCAACCAGACCGGCCCAATATTCAATAACTTCCCGGGTCGAATGGTGGCTTCACTCGCCACCTCCACGAGCACCTTGCGAATCTCTGCTCGACCCATCGGTGCAAGCCAATGGGTGCACACACCCACACCAAGACAAAGCACAATCCCCATCAACACCACCACAGGCATCAGCCGCTGAGGCCGCAAACCCACGGCAGACATGCCACGATAATCTCCGCCTTCTGACCACAACCGAGACACCGCAGCCGAGGCAAAGAGCGCCGCAATCGGGGCACACACCCCAAGCATCTCGGGAACCAAACCGATCCAAATCCGAAAAAATCCAGCCGGACCAGGCACGAGGGCAGAACCCAGCACAATCTGAGCACCGACCACCACAGAAGCCACCGTCACCAAGGAGAAGAGCCCGGCCCAAAATGGACGCTGAACCGCCCGTAGCCAGGCCATATGGAGGGGTTGCAGGGGAATCATTGTGTTTGGGCTCACCGGGGGCTCGACTCAACACCAACCTTACGCCAATGAAATTGTTGCCGATTCTCCCCATATAACTATACTGCCCGCCAGAATTTAACGGTAAAAAACCGACCGCCATGGCACAACAGTCGCCGTACCAGCCCAAGGTTCGGCGACAAGGGGAAAAGAGATGGATTTCAAAGTTGGAGACAAGGCCGTTTACCCAGCACACGGCGTTGGGGTCATCAAGGGTATTGAAACCCAAGATTTCGACGAGGTACGGCAGACATTTTACGTGCTCAAAATCCTCGATAATGGCATGACCATCATGGTTCCCGTCAACAACGCCTCGGCGATCGGCATGCGTCCTGTGATCAACATGATCCAGGTCAAAAAGGTCTACGATATTCTCCGCGACCGTGACGTCCCAACCGACACCCAAACTTGGAACCGTCGCTACCGCGAGTACATGAACAAGATTCAAACCGGCGACCCCATCGAAGTGGGTAAAGTCCTCCGCGACTTGGCCTTGCTCAAGCACGACAAAAACCTCAGTTTTGGTGAGCGGAAGATGTTCGACCAAGCCCTAAGCCTGCTCGTCCAAGAACTCTCAGTCGCCAAAGATTGCGACGAAAAGTCCATCGAGGCCGAGATCGAAGAGATCTTCGCTAAAGATGAAGAAGACACAGACGAAAAATAAGCTGACCGAAGGAAGCAACCATGTCCAACACCCGCGTTCGCCTGCACTTTCCCATCGACCGTTCCGTGCATCTCGGCGACCTTCGCTTAGCCTTAATGACCAGCCTGTGGGCCTGGAGTAAAGACGGCATATTGGTGGCCACCACAGACTGCCCTGGCGCCCTCGACGACCTCAACTGGCTGGAGGTAGAGCCCGACGAAATGGTCGACGCTCACAACCCAATAGCCACGGCAGCTCTGGTCGAAGCCCTTGTCGAAGAAGACAAAGCCTACCCCTGCTTTTGCACTTCAGCCGAGTTGAGAGAGATGCCAGTCGCACCACGTGGCTACCGAGAGGGTTCTTTGTACGATGGGCGCTGCCGAAGCCTCTCTGATGAAGACCAGAAAGCACTCGCGAAAGCCGGCCGGAAGCCGAGCGTCCGTCTGCGGGTTTCCGATAAAACCATCGACGCGCTCTCCAAGCGATTGAACGCGCTTGTACCCAAGGCAGCCACGGACTTTGTGATTGAAGACGCCGATGGTGTCATCACCTCCGAATTCGCCGCGACCCTACACGACGAGGCGAGCCAAACCACCCACGTGCTGCTGCATGACAGTGACCTCACGCACCTCCACCAACGCATTTTTCTGGCCCAAGCCCTCGACTTTAAGTCTCCAAAGTTCTCGACCATCGCCAACGTGGAGCAATCGGACGGTGAATCCCAACGGTGGATGACGATTAGTCACCTCCGTGACAGCGGCTTTCACCCCACCGCCGTGCGTACGAGCCTCTTGTCTGCCGGGTGGTCCAACGCCAACCAAGACGCCGTCAAGAAACAAGCCAAAACATTCAAGGTCGCCACCTTGTCCAAGAAACTGTCAACCATCGACTTGGACGAGATGAAAGTCCAAAACTCGGCCGTCCTGCAAGACATGGGCAACTCCGACCAGGTCGACGCCATCTTTGAGCACCTCGCCCGACGCGGCTTCGCCTTTGAAGATCGCGACAAGCGATGGCGAAAGAAATTTGTAGACCTTGTTGTGGACGACCTAAACACCTTGGCCGACGCTGAGGCCATGGCCAGTCATGTCCTGACATCCTCGGTCAGCTATGACAAACGGGCCGCTGAGAGGCTCCGCGACCCCATCACCCAAGATTTGATCGACACCTTTGAGGCCTGTATCAAAAAGGGCAAGACCAAAACCCTCAAGGACTGGAAGACCGCCTTCGCGAAGTTCCGAGGCCAAGTCGAAGTTCCCGGTCGCTCCTTGGCGCTGATCCGTTTGGTACTCACCGCAGAACGCACCGGCCCAAACCTTGGGATCTTGACCACCTTGCTCGGCGAAGAAGGCACACGACATCGCCTTCAAAAAGCACGCAAGTACCGGAGCTAAACAGCCCAACGAAGGGAGCAACCATGCCAGCCCCATTCCGTATATACAACACGGCCTCTCGCACCGTGGAGGCCTTCAAGCCAATCACGCCTGGGCATGTTGGCATTTATGTCTGCGGCATGACCGTCTACGACCGCTGCCATATGGGCCACGCTAGGGCCATGGTGGTCTTTGACGGCTTTGTCCGATATCTTCGCTTTCGCGGATGGTCGGTCAACTTCGTCCGAAATTTCACTGACATCGACGATAAAATTATCGCCCGCGCTGCCGAGACTGGCGAAGACCCCGTCGCATTGGCCGCCCGTTTTATCGACGCATTTCACGAAGATGCTGAAGCTTTGGGCTTGATTAGGCCCGACGCCGAGCCCAAGGTGTCCGATAGTATCGACGGCATTCAAGCGCTCATCAGCGGCCTGGTCGAAAAGAAGCACGCCTATGTCAATGCCGGTACTGTTTGGTTCGATGTAAAATCCCTTCCAGCGTATGGAAAGCTCTCTGGCCAAAAAGTAGATGAGCTTCAAAGCCCAGATGTTGTGCCCGGGAAAAAGCACCCGGCAGATTTCGCCCTATGGAAGGCCGTCAAACCCGGCGAAGTGAGCTGGGAGAGCCCTTGGGGCCCCGGCCGGCCCGGCTGGCATATCGAATGTTCGGCGATGGCCATCGGCTGTATCGGCGACACCCTCGATATTCATGGGGGCGGCTTGGACTTGGTCTTCCCTCATCACGAAAATGAGGTGGCTCAATCCGAGGCCCACACCCACAAGCCTTTCGCCAACTACTGGATGCATAACGGCATGCTCACCATGGCCAGTGGCCAAAAAATGGGCAAGAGCTTGGGCAATGTATGGAATGTCCAAAATGCCCTCAAAGAGTTCCCAGCAGAGGCAATTCGCCTTTATTATTTGGGTGCTCTGTACCGTTCGCCCTTGCCATGGGGAGAGGACGCCCTGCCCGAGGCCATGGGCGGTTTATGCCGACTTTACGATGCCCGTGAGGTGGCGGAGGCCATGTCTGGAAAAGGCAACCCCACCGCCGTTGCACAAGACCTCGGTGAGGATGCCAAGCGGGTATTGAGTTTGTCCGCGGCCTTCGAGGATAACTTTTTGGGTGCACTCGACGAAGACTTCAACACCGCGAAGGCCATGGCCTATGTCTTTGAGTTGGTCCGCGCCATCAACCGTTTTTCGAACCACAAGAAGGCCAAAAAACGGGGTGGTCCAGTTGTGGCGGGTGCCTTGGCCGCGCTCGACCTGGTCTCAGCCGCACTGGGTGTACTCTCCATGGACGTAGAGTCCTACCAAGAGGAGGTAAAAAACAAACGCTGCTGCGCGATGGGCCTCACACGTGAATCGGTCGAGGAACAGATTTCTGAGCGCACACAAGCCCGCGCCGACAAGGACTGGGCCAAGTCTGACACCATCCGTGACGCGCTGGATGCCGCCGGTGTGGTGCTGATGGATTGCACCGAGGGAACCAGCTGGAGACTGCGGATATGCGACACCCAGTAGCCCAGGCTGAAGACCTTTACTGGATGAGCACCGCAGCACAAGAGGCCTGATCAACCTCGCTTTTTCCTGCGCACACCTTGTTTCGCACCATGGTCACAACCGCGGGCATGGCCGGTGCTTTGTCCCAGGTGTTGGCGAAGTGCCATGTGAGCACCGCTTTGCCCTTGAGCTTATGGGTTCCAGGGGTGGCCGCTTTGGCCAAAGGCTTGCCATCAACCCAAGTATCAAAGTTGTAGCTACAGCCTTCTGGCGCTTCCATCGCGTCTGCGCCGAGGTACCAAAAGTTGACGGCCTTTCCTGCACTCCACTTGCCCTGATGGCGAGCATTTTGAGGGTCTTTGGGGAAGTCCGCAGTATCGATTGCCAAGAGGTTTGAAGACTCCGTGCAGTGCTCCCACAACAACTCACCCAACTCATTTTTCACGAATTCATTGGTGCCATTGGGGTTGGAGTCTTCGATCTTTTTGCCGTTGTAAACGGTGATGTAGTTGTCGGTGACCCGCAAGGAGCAGTTGCGCTTGTTGACCTTGACATACATCTGGCCGAAGAGCTTGTTGCCAAGGTTGTTATTGTTGAAAACAAAGCTCTTCCACTTGGGGGTGCCTTTATATTTTTCAACATTGGCCATACCCTCGGCGATGCCCTTGGCGACCTCGTCATCGCTCAAACTTGGGTCGATGGCGCGCAAAGACTCTGGCGTACAGGTCTTGCCAGCAACTGCGAGCGCCTGACAATAATCTTTAGCGTGGGACTTTTCGCGGCA
This sequence comes from Deltaproteobacteria bacterium UBA796, assembly GCA_002296975.1. Taxonomy (GTDB): domain Bacteria; phylum Myxococcota_A; class UBA796; order UBA796; family UBA796; genus UBA796. The sequence goes on from DBIS01000396.1 coordinate 5,690, forward strand.
AATCATGCGGGTTTCGGTTGGGCTGTCACACTCGTATTCATACATATCGGACCGGGAACCCACATTGTATTTAGCGGTAATGCTCCCCGCTTCAGCCGAAAACTTCATGCGCCCTTGCATGGGGTCGGGCGTGTCCGTGCGGTCTGGGTTGGCGCGCAAATACACCCACTCAGTGCCATCGAGCCCATCAAAGCTCAAGGTGCATTCACCGGACTTTTTGCCCATGGTGATTGTTTTCTTAGATGCGTCATCTCCCCCACAACCGGAGAGAGATAAAAACAATGCGGTGGCCGCGAAAACGGATGTTGATGGCATGAAGCCTCCTTGCTTGGGCCAAGCATAACGGAGGGGCCGGCAACGGCAACGGTGGTTAATAAACCAATATGCGCATTATTCTCGCCACCTCGAACCGCCACAAGCTCAAGGAGATTCAAGCGCTGATGGCCGACACTGCTTTTGAGGTCGTCGGCCTTCAAGATTACCCGGAGCTTGGAGAGATTCCAGAAGACCATGACAGCATGGTCGCCAACGCCATTCAAAAGGCCCAGACCGTCTTTGACCATACCGGGCATCCCACCATCGCAGACGACTCAGGCATCGAGATTCGGGCTTTAAAGTGGGCGCCTGGCGTGCACTCCAAACGATGGACTCCAGAGCAGACCGACGCGAAAAACAATGAAAAATTGCTCCGGAAATTAGCGGGAGTGAGCGACCGTATGGCCCAGTACCGTTGTGCGATGGCATTGGTCACAACCAAGGGTGTCGTGACTGCCGAGGGCCTGTGTGAAGGCCTCATCGGTCACACAAATCAGGGGTCGGGCGGCTTTGGTTACGACCCGTTGTTTTGGCCAAGCGCTTACCCAGGGCGCACCATGGCTGAGATTTCGATGGTCGAAAAAAATAAAATCAGCCACCGGGCCGCTGCATTTTCGCAGCTACCTCAAATGCTTACAGACACCCTATTGATCACCTAAATCTTTATGCCCATGCGGATTCGTCCGGTGTACACCACCCCGGGGGCCGTGTAAAACTCTGCGCCAAACTCAAGGCGTTCAAGGCTGTATTGGGCGCCGACTGAGCCAGCGAAAGACGCATATGGGGAGGCATTATTGCCGACCACACCGTCGTCACCGATATAGAAAAATGTGCTGGCATCGATAAATCCAAGCGCCAAATATGGCTTGAGCTCCTTGGTGGCCTGGTAGCCAACGATGGCGTCGACTCCAAAGGTTGAGCCCATATAAAAGTCGAGCTCCTCGGGATCCTTCGAGTCGAAGGGCGTGGCGATTTCTGCGATGGTCTTCATCAAGGTGGCATGGTAGCGAAGCCCCCACTCCATACCGTCGTCATATGAAAGCCCAAAACCGGCCTCGAGGCTGATGATCACATTGCGTGTGCCAAAAACGGCGACCGGAGGAATGTACGCCCCACCCGCATAGGCTTTGACCGGTCCGATGTCATTGAACTGAAACATGACCCGAGGGCGGGGTGCGACAGGTGCCTTGTTGGTGTCTTCGGTTTTTTCGCCATTAAGGACCAAGCGTCGGTTGCAACCCAAGGCCGGGATGGCGTCTAACTCCAGCCCGACAAAGCCCTGGCCTGCGGTCAACGGGACCGCTGAATGAAGCGGCGAAAAGGACATGGCGAGTGCAAAGTAATTGAGCAAAAAGTCTTGCTGTGCTTGCTCATTATAGCTGCCTTTTCCGGCAGCTATATCCGCTTGCATCTGGGTGGCTGCCTTGTAGCAATCCTCATCGACCCCTTCAAGGTTTTGGGAAAATGCGGGACTGATGAGCGCAATAATCAGGGCGATCATGGTTGGGCTCCGGCGTTGATCCATTCGGCGACAAAAGCGATGGCTGCATCAGAGAGGGCGGGGTCGTCAGGGGGCGGCATACGGAAGTCTGGGTCGGTGCTGCTTAGGCGAAGATACAAAGCACTCGTGGATGCCTCGTTTGGTGTCACGAAACCATCCATCAAGCTGGCATAGGCGGTGGCTTCGTCGTTCAGGTTGAGATCACCGGCAAGGTTGTCTGCGGAATGACACCCATCGCACTCACCCACAAAGCCGTTGCTCCAGACGCTGGAAAAACTTGGGCCGGCGTCCGCATCGGCGTCGGCGTCGGCGTCCGCATC
>DBIS01000398.1 GCA_002296975.1 Deltaproteobacteria bacterium UBA796
GCCGACGCCGATGCTGACGCTGACGCAACCAGTGTCACCGTTTATGGTGTCCAGACCGGTGAATGGAGCGACGGTGACTGGGTGACCTTGCGCGATGTGGTGGTGACCACCGACGCCGTCATCATGGGGACTGGGCAGACTTTTTGGGTCCAAGACTTCGGTGGCGGCGAGTACTCGGGGCTTCAAATCTACATCGCTGGCGACATCGCTGATGTGGGTATTCGCGAGGGCGAAGTCCTCCAAATTAGCGGCCGGGTGACAGATTTTTTTGGTGTGACCCAACTTCAACTCAGCACCACCGCTGACCTTCTATTTTTAGGCCTCACCGAGTCGCCGACCGTTCTATCGGTCGAGGCGGCGGCCGTGACCGACTGGGAACCCCTCGAGGGAGTTTTGGTGCAATTTGAGGATGTGACGATCACGGAGTCCTTCAGCTACGGCGAATACGGCGTGGCCATCGGCCCTGAAGCTGTGGACTTTCGTCTCGACGATATGGTGTGGCCCGAGGCCGGGACTATCTTTGGCCTGGGCGACACCGTCGACGCCATCACCGGCTTGATTCACTTCTCCTATACGGATTGGAAGCTTCAGCCTCGATATCTAGCGGACCTGGTAGGCCACACGCCATACGCGCCACCACCGCCAAGTTGTGAAGGGGCGGACCGGTGTCTCGTTGACCTCGACGTGGGCGATTTGGTCATTACCGAAATCATGTTCAACCCCGCCTTCGGCACCGACGCCACCAGTGAGTGGGTCGAAGTTTACAACGCCACCGACGGCTCGGTGAACCTCAATGGGCTTCTTATTGTTGAGACAGATGGTGCCGATGCCGAGATCGCCGCCGATCTGATTGTGGGCCTGGGTGGTCGCGCAGTATTGGCTGTGGGGAGTGGGGATGCCTTTGGCTATGACTTTGTACCGGATGGGTTTTACGGCAGTTTGTCATTATCGAATACTGGAGATGAGCTCAGCGTGTGGGCCGGTCCCTTGATGATCGACTGGGCCCCCAGTTATGGGCCCCTAGACATCGAAGCAGGTCACTCTTTTCAACTCGATGCCAGCGTTGAGACTGCCGAGGGTAATGATTTAGCCGAAAACTGGTGCCAGGCGGCAACCATCGATGCAGATATCATCCTTGGTACTGGGATCAGTCCTGATTTCGGCACGCCATCGATGCCCGGTCGGTGCACCGAAGACGACTGAGCGGGTGGCCTTTATTGGTCTAAACCAGCTACACTCCCGGCCATGTGGACTTTTATTTTTCTCAGTATCGGTTTGGCTTCGGCCTCCAACAATGAGCTTTTGGCTCCTCCTCCAACCGTCGAGGCGCTCGCTGGGGCTCGGGGTGACGCCGCTCCTCTTCCCCAAAAAGACACGCTGATCACCCGGGTGGCTTTTGGCTCTTGTATCGATCCCGAACAACCCATCCCGATTTTGGAGGCCATCCAGGCCCGTAATCCGCGCCTAATGGTGATGCTGGGCGACAATGTTTATGGTGATGCTGTCTCTGGCGACCCCAGCTTGCCCGAACTCCGCAGGGCCTATGAAAACTTGGCGAACAACCAATTTTTTCGCAGCTTTTCTGCCTCCATACCGGTGCTTTCGGTGTGGGACGACCACGATTATGGCCTCAACGATGGCGGTATAGAATTTGCCCATAAGGTAGAGGCTGAGCGTATATTCGATGCATTTTGGGGCGTCGGAGAGGGTGACCCTCGCGCAGAGCATGAGGGGGTGTATGGCAGCTTCACTTTTGGTCCTGTCGGTCAGCAAATCCAGATTATTTTGCTAGACACCCGTACCCATCGGAGCGCTTTAAAGCGTATGGGTCGGTTTCAGTTTTGGCGGAAGGGCCGATTCGAGGCGACAAGCGACCATCGTCAAGACATGCTCGGGCGGTCTCAATGGCGGTGGCTCGAGGCGGCCCTCAACAAGCCCGCGGACCTCCGCATTGTTGTTAGCAGCGTGCAGGTTTTACCCAAGCGACACGGTTGGGAGCGGTGGGGTCAAATGCCCATGGAGCGTGCCAAGCTCATCGACTTGCTCCATCGCCGGGACAATGTGGTCATTGTGAGTGGTGATCGCCATTGGGCCACCATGTACCAAGACGATTTTGGCCTTACTGAGATGACCGCGAGCTCACTCAATCGGCCCGTCGGCCGCAGCGCTCCTGAACGTGACAAAGATAGGGTCGTGAAGCCATTTGTCGATTCAAACTTTGGCGAGATTGAGGTCGATTGGGAGGCGCGAGTGGCGACCATACGGATTTTGGATGTGCTGGGTCAGCCAGTATCAAAGCTAGCGTTCGCTTTTTAGGCCGTACTGCTCGCCTAAGGCGTAGGGATTAGAATATCGGGGGGGATCACGACCCCGCCACCGCCACCGGAGGTGGTGCAGGTGCCATCTAATGCTGGGGACATCCAGTGCCCCCAATAGTCGCCACACATGGCTTCGCCTTCGTCGTCCCATTCGTTCTCTGCACGCTCCATGGTCGCCCCAATGGTCATGATGAATGCGCTGGACATGGGGTCGCTCAGCGAAGCGATGCCGGTCGTGCTGTAGCCGATTCTGAAGTCACCAATTTCGCCATCTGGGTCGCACAGGTCAACCGCCTCTCCCACGCTCCACAGGGTGCTTGGGAGATCATCACCTCCGGTTTTTCCATTGGAGGAACAGCTTCCCCACCCAATGGTCCAATCGGAGATGGCGCCGCTCGCAAAGGTTGCGGGGTCGCCTGGGGCGTGGGTGAACTCAGACTCGTACTCGGATGTCGCTAAATCGGCGTCGATGTCGGGGTCCATCAAACGCTGGATTTTCACGGTTTCGGAACCCATAAAGATGTTGGGTGTCACCTCGAAATGCACCAGCATCGCCTCGCCGCTTTTGTTCCATAGCTCGGTTTTTTCGATTGTAAGGTGTTGGGTTGGGCCGAAGGAAGTCCAGGTTTTTTTGTATCTGTGGATGGCGCCAACCACATCGCCCACTGCGATTTGCTGAGCACACTCGACTTCGAAATCATCGGAGGGTAATGGGATTCCGATGGAGTAGCCCTCGCCATCCAGCTCTACCATGAGCGCGTCCATCGAGATGCCTGGATAAGATACTGCGGCCCAACTGCGCTCCAAGTCTAGGCGTGCGCTCGGCAGCATATCAAATCCGGCTTCGGTGGCGTCGTCCCACCAAAAGCCCTTGTCGTTATAAGCCACACGAATGTGTGTCCCTTCAACTGTGAAAGCGCCTTCATCCTCTGTGCAGGTGATGGTGCCGAGGACATCTTGAGGCTCCAGATTGATGCATGAGCCAGGGCCGTCGTCTGACCCGCCACAGTCGTGGTCGATATCATCGCCACAGTAGTCGGTGGCACCCGGAAAAATATCGCCATCGCCATCATCACAGTCACCATCTACGGCGGCCAAACCAGGGCTACCAAAGCATGCTGTGAATACCTCACCAACGCCAAAGCCATCGAAGTCGCCGTCGGTGTACCAATCGGAAGCTTCGCCAATCGCCGCTGAGCTGTCGTTGCAGTCATCGGCGTTGCTGACATAGAAGGGCGGAGGGTCACAGCGCTCTACGGTCGTCGCGGGGTCGCCGAGACCGTCGGAGTCTGAGTCTGCATAAAACACGCTGAGGCCTTCGCTGACCGAAGGATCATCATCGTCGGTGAGTGCATCGCAGTCATTGTCGAGCCCGTCGCAGACCTCAGTCGCATCGGGGTTGATGCTCGCCATGGCATCGTCGCAGTCGCTATTGTCTTCCACGAGGCTTCCAGCGAGGGCGCATACGGTGACGGGTGCAGTGTCGTCGCCAAATCCATCGCCATCGGTGTCGGGGTAGGCCAAAAATCCATCCACAAGACCATCGTCCGCCGTGTCGATCAAGCTGTCACAGTCATTGTCGACACCGTCGCAAACTTCATCGGCATCTGGGTGGATGGTGTCGTCGCTGTCATTGCAGTCAATGACCGTGGTGTACCCGTCACCATCGGCGTCTACCGGGTCAGCGTCAGCGGCCTCAATCTTTTGAGGGTCAGTGGGGAGTGAGTTGGAGCAAGCCAAGGCAAAAAGGCATAGCAAGAGTTGGGGTCGGATCATGTTTCGGGTCCTCATGTTGTCCGAAAGGTATCTCGAGCTGTCAAGCCTCGCCGGAGATTCCCACCCGAGCTGTCGATTCCAGCTAAACTCACTGCATGGAGATTGTTTGCTGCGCTCTACCCTAATTTTGCTGCCGGCATTTGGTTTGGGGTGTTCTCAGGCCAAGCCAGGGCCTTGTGCCTCAGGTTATGTTCCCGACCCCCAGGGGGGCTGCACTGTGGTCGCCTCGGGTGATTTAGACACCGGGTCCATTCAAGAGGACACCGGGGCACCACCCACCCAAGCACGGATGCATTTTGGTCCCGTCGTGTCTTGCACAGACCCCATGGCTGCGGTCTCGTATGTAGACAAGGCGGTCGAGTGGGGCATTGCTGCGCCAGCGTTCACTTTGGATGAGCACACTGAGGCCGCTGCGGTGGCGGTGGCCGATTTCGACCGCGATGGTGACCTCGATCTCATTCTCTTTTACCGGGATGAGCCCCCGGTCCTGCACACGCGAGAGTCTACTGGCTTTGTGTCATCTCATTTGGATGCGAGCAGTGAGGTTACCCAAATCGGAATGGCAGACCTAGACGGCGATGGTCGTCTGGATTTGCTTATCGGCGGTTTCGAACCCTCTGTTTTGCTGAACACCGCCACGGGTTGGCAAGCGCAATCCTTTCCAGTGTCATCTTTTTCTGCCCCAGGCTCGGTGACCAAATCGATTCACCCCATGGACATCGACCAAGATGGAATACAGGATGCCTATGTCTTAATGAGTGCGATGGATACCGCCGGGTCGGCTGCCATGGACGTCATCGCGTGGGGCATGGGGGACGGGAGCTTTCTCCTGGACGAGGCGGTGATTCCGCCGGAATGGGGCCATCAAAAGGGCTTTGATGTGCAGTGGCTTGATTGGGACCAAGACGGCTGGCAAGATGTTTTCGTCGTCAACGAGCTCGACCCCTCCGCGGCACCCTCTGATTCAAAACATCAGGCGAGCTTTCTATTGCGGAACAATATGGGAAATCTTGAGCTTGCAAACGAAGCTTGTCGTTGTGATTTAAGTGTCGATGGGATGGGGGTTTCGTTGGGGGATACCAACCGAGACGGTCGCCCAGACCTATACCTGACTGCGACCGCCAAAAACTTACTTTTGGAGCAGCAAGAAGATGGCTCGTACGCAGACCTGGGCCAAAGCACAGGTGCGGACACCCTTGACGGGACGATTCGCAGCATGGCCTGGGGAGGAATCTTGGTCGACTTCGATAATGACGGATTGCTCGATGTGGCGGTCGCCGAAGGGGACTTATGGCATGCATTTTCAGAAAATCCCATCGTTTTGGACATGCCTTTTAATGTGCGACGTCAGGTGTCTTTAGGGCATTTCGAGGAAGCCAATTCTCATGGCTTTGGACAGATGGGCTCGTGGCGAAGCATCGTCGCTGCCGACCACAATCAAGATGGTCTGCTGGACTTTATCGTGACCGATGTCGAAGGGCGGCCGATGTTGCTGCTGAGCGAAGGGTGCACCGCCAACAGTTGGCTCGAGGTGGCCGCACCGCATGGCAGCACGGTTGAGATCGAGGTGGGTGGCAGCTGGCGTGTGGGGTGGGCGACGACGGCCTCGGGTTTTGGGGCGGTCTCGGAGTCGGTCGTCCATTTTGGCTTGGGTGAGCACCCAACAGTGGACGCGATCCGGGTCATCCTTCCCGATGGCGAGCTCGTGTCGATGTCTCAGGCCGTTTCCGGGCGACGTCGGGTGACGGTAGAGTAGGTTAAAGGCGGGCATTTGGTGGTTTATGGCCGATGGTTCGTCGGCAACTGTCGGTGACACTTTGATGGCGCAGCATCCGATGCGTTGCACAAAGTGAGAAATCGCCATAAACGCGACCCCGATTAGAACACTTTTCTCAGCACATTGAGGGACACCATGACCGCACCACTGCACTTGATCCGGAACATCGGAATTTCAGCTCACATCGACTCCGGTAAGACCACACTTACCGAGCGCATCTTGTTTTACACGGACCGAATCCACGCCATCCACGATGTGCGCGGTAAAGACGGTGTCGGTGCCAAGATGGACTCGATGGAGCTCGAGCGCGAGCGCGGCATCACCATTCAGTCTGCTGCCACCCACTGCGAGTGGGATGGCCGCCACATCAACATTATCGACACCCCCGGCCACGTGGACTTCACGGTGGAGGTTGAGCGTGCACTTCGTGTGCTTGACGGCGCCGTTTTGGTGCTTTGCTCTGTTTCGGGTGTCCAATCTCAGTCGATCACTGTTGACCGGCAGATGAAACGCTACAACGTTCCTCGTATCGCCTTCGTCAACAAATGTGACCGCCAAGGTGCAAACCCTTTCCGTGTTTGCGACCAGCTTCGCGAAAAACTCGGTCACAACTCAGTCATGGCTCAAGTGCCAATCGGCCTTGAAGAGGAGCATGTCGGCGTTTGCGATCTGGTCTCCATGAAGGCCTGGTACTACGAGGGCGAAAACGGAGAGGTCATTCGCGAAGAAGAGATCCCCGCCGAGCTTCTTGAAGAGTGCGAGTCACGCCGTGAGATTCTTCTCGACGCCGTCAGTATGTTTGATGACGACCTCATGGAAGCCATGATGGAAGAGAAGGTCACAGCAGAGTTGATGCACAAGGCCATCCGCGCGGCCACCATCGCCCGCGAGATTACACCAGTGCTTTGCGGCTCTGCTTACAAAAACAAGGGTGTGCAAGCACTTTTGGATTGCGTGATTCACTGGCTTCCAGCCCCTACCGATGTGCGCAACGAGGCCATCGATATGGAGCAATCTGAAGATGGTGACGAAGTGATGGTCGAGGTCGTCTCAGACCCCGCACTCCCACTGGTGGCGTTGGCCTTTAAGCTCGAAGATGGTCGTTACGGACAGCTTACCTATATGCGGGTCTACCAAGGCTGCATGCGGAAGGGTGACTTCATGTACAACCTTCGCGACGGCAAGAAAGTCAAAATCGGCCGCTTGGTTCGGATGCACTCCGACGAGATGGCGGACATCGATGAGGCTTCGGCCGGCGATATCGTGGCGACATTCGGCGTGGATTGCTACTCTGGCGACACCTTCACCGATGGTAAAATCGAGTTGGCAATGAGCAGCATGTTCGTTCCTAACCCCGTGATTTCGCTGACAATTACGCCAAAGGACACCAAGGCTCAGGTCAATATGTCCAAGGCGCTTCAGCGCTTCACCAAAGAGGACCCCACCTTCCGCGTCTCAACTGACGCAGAGACCAAAGAGACCATCATTGCGGGAATGGGCGAGCTTCAACTCGAGGTTTACGTTGAGCGTATGAAGCGTGAGTACGGCGCCGAAGTCATCACGAGCCCGCCACGTGTTGCTTACCGTGAGGCCATCACTCAGCGCGCTGAGTTTGATTACACCCACAAAAAGCAAACCGGTGGTTCGGGTCAGTTTGGTCGTGTCGTTGGATACGTCGAACCCAACGAAGAAGCCGATTACGAATTCGTCGATAAGATCAGGGGTGGTGTCATTCCTCGGGAGTTCATTCCTTCTTGCAACAAGGGCTTCAAGTCCATGCTTAAGAAGGGCCGCTTGATCGAGGCGCCAGTGACCAATATTCGTGTGGTTTTGCAGGATGGTAGCTACCATAATGTCGACTCCTCGGATGTCGCATTCCAAGAGGCCGCTCGCGGTGCTTGGCGTCAAGTTTACCAGCGTGCCAAGCCCATCATTCTCGAGCCTGTGATGAAGGTTCAGATTGAAGGTCCAGTTGAGTTCCATGGCGGCATGGTCGCGACGATGATGCAACGCCGTGGTGTTGTGAGCGGTGTCCATGAAGAAGAGAACTACTGCCAAATCGATGCCGAGGTGCCACTGAGCGAAATGTTCGGCTACGCCACGATTATTCGTTCAGCCACACAAGGTAAGGCAGAGTTCACCATGGAGTTTGCTCGCTACTCACCGGTTCCAAACAGCATTCAGACCGAAATCATCGCGGCCTGGGAGCTTGAGAACAAAAAATAGAGTTGATTTTGGCTTGGGGCTGTGCACAACAGCATCTCCTTTTGTGAGATGTTTAGGCGGTCACCAATCAAAGCAAATACGCGCTGCGCATCGGTCTTTTGACGATGGGCAGCGCTGTTGCGTTGGGGCTGCAGCCATGGTTACAGAAGCAAAAATCCCCTGGCCGGTTTCTGGTCTTTGTCGCTCAGTCGCACTGACACTCAATGGCGTGATAGGTCACAGCTTCTGAGCAGCTGTCCGTCACGCAATCCATCGTTCGCCCGCCCGCGCAGTCTTCGTGGTTATCGTTTTCAGTGAGTGACACCATATCTCGGACCATTTTTCCGCAGTTCGCATCGCCGTAAAGGCCTTCATTCGCGGGGTAGCAACCTTCGGTGGAACCGCCTGGCATGCTGACTTGAAGATTACATACAAAGCGCATTCCGACGGCACTCAACCCAAAGGCTTCGCAGGTGGTGGGGCAACTCACCGTTCCGTTGTACATGAGGCCGGGATTGTAAACTTCGGTCAGGCCGTCGTAATTTCCGTGGTACCAGCCGGGTTCGCTACCGGTGTAAGGGGGCGTCGTTTTGTCTTCACCATCGCAGTCTTGGTCGATGCCGTCGGCGAGGATTTCATCGGCGCCTGGATATACGGTGTCATCGGCGTCATCGCACGAATCTGGGTTATCAACGCTCCCGTCGGGCATGGCGCAGGCGGTGACGGGTAGGTCAGAGTCGCCAAAGCCATCGCCGTCACTATCGACAAAAAAGGTGGATGCGTCGGCGGCGTCAGGCTCATCGATTTCACCATCGCAGTCGTCGTCTACCCCATTGCACTGCTCAATTTCATAAGGCCCAATGAGTCGGTCGCTGTCGTCGCAATCTCCACCGACCACGATGGAGCCTACGGGTAGATCACAGGCTGAGGTGGCTGAGCTGTCGTCACCAAAGCTATCACCGTCTGCATCTTCATACCAGGTGAACTCACCCGCAGCGCCTGCCTCATCGATGCTGCCATCGCAGTCGTTGTCTTCGTCGTCGCACAACTCCAGGGCTTCGGGGTGGATGTCGTTGTCGTGGTCGTCGCAGTCAAGGTCGTTGATAACAAAGCCAGGAGGCATGCTGCAGGAGACAGTCGGTGCAGACGGGCTGCCAAAGCCATCCATGTCTGCATCGAGGTAAAATGTGCTGCCGCCGATGGCACCCTCCTCGTCGATGCTGCTATCGCAGTCATTGTCGATTCCATCGCAGTGCTCAGTCGCGCCAGGGAAGATCAGGGGAGCGCTGTCATTGCAGTCGTCAGAGAGCGCCACATAGTCTGCGAGTGGGGAACACCCTTCAAAGGTGAAGTCGGTTGTGCCGTGGCCATCGCCGTCACCATCTAAGTACCAGGAGGGGATGACGTCCTCGTCTGTAAGGCCGTCGCAATCGTTGTCCAGGCCGTCGCAG
>DBIS01000280.1 GCA_002296975.1 Deltaproteobacteria bacterium UBA796
GCCAGGGGGGTAGCTTTGGTGGGGCTGTGTTGGTCCGGTATCTTTGGACCATGTTGCCACTCAGGATGACGGCCTTTGTCGAACTGCGCTAAGTTTGTTCCTATGAAAGACCCTTCTTCATCTACCCGAACACTCACCGTCGTGTTCACTGATCTTGCAAACTACACCGCCTCGGTAGGGCGCGCGGACCGCGAAAAAATTCGTGAAATGATCGCAGCCCATGAGCGGCGTGTGACACCCGTAATCGAAGCACGTGGTGGCCGAATCGTGAAGAACTTGGGCGATTCCTATATGGCTCTTTTTGAGGCTGCCACCGATGCTGCTCAGGCGTGTCTCGAGTTGGTCAACGCCATCGTCAAAGAAGATGGTTTCACCATTCGCGCAGCCATGGCGACCGGTGATGTTGAGACGATTGACGGGGATGCCTTCGGAGAGGCGGTCAATCTCGCCGCTCGGATTTTATCGAAAACACCGGCAGGCGAAGTGTGGATGTCCTCCACCAGCCGCATGTGTATGAATCAAACAGAGGTGGCCTGGGAGAATGTGGGGCGCTTCTCACTGAAAGGCATCGCTGGACAAGTTCCAATTTATCGCTTGGTGCCCGAAGGCCGCGCTTGGTTACCCAATGTCTTGGTGGTCGCTGCCCGAAGAGGCTCTCTAGTGCGGGTAGTCAATGGTGAACTGACTCCACCCATGCCACCCGATCCAGTGATTTTGCTCGAAGGATTTGAGGCGGGTTCTGAAACCGTGGGCATGGTGATCGATCGCCTGCCTGTGGTTGATCCCGCCAACCTTTGGCTACAGGCTTACTCGATTCCGCCCAGCGAACGCTACGAATGGACGGATTTGGGCCGTGGACTCCTTATTGGTACCCTGGATGGGGTCCACAAAGCAATTGAAGCCGTCAATCGACCCGCGACAAAAAGCATCGGTAGCGACACCATTATCTTCGATATGGGAAGCAATTCGGTTTTGGACCTGGTGATGAGTGGGCTTGCTCTTCCGTCGGTGCCGATGAGCGAAGTCGTGGCTGGTTACACCTATGAATTGTTGGCTGACGGGCGGTGGACCAACCGTGCAGACCAGTCTGTGCTTCGGCTTGAGGTGTCTGGAGGCGAAGTTCAACTGTAGGCCCGCACCCAGGGGATTGTGGTTGCAGGTCACAGGTTGGCCATCGGCGACCGGCGAACCTTGATCGATGGTGAGCAGGTGCGGACGCCTTGTGGCGCACACATTTTCAAGCAGCTTGACCAGGGCGGCTATTTGGGACTGATTGTCGCGGATTCGGCCGCTCGCCTCGGCGTTGGAGAAGGGCAGTGTATTGAGATTGGTCGCGAACCTCACCATCCAGGCTTTGCTTTGCCCGACCGACGGGGTCAGGACAATATTCGTTGGTGTGTCGGCTCCCGAGCCGCCCGCGCCCGAGAAGGTGGATTTACGATGGACCGCGCCCTCGCTGGCCGGCGTCAGGCATCTGTACAATTACGCGTCGGCAAGGCCTTTTTGTGCGGTCTACACAAGACCTGTCCTACCTTTTTGTTAAAGGACGATACACTTGAGCGTGTGGGTGAAGCCACACAGATTGAAATTGACGATATGATTGTTCTGGGAACGAGCGTCATATCGGTTCGAGCACCACAGGATTAGACAACGATGCGCATACAATCCGACGGAGCCATCCTCTCTGTGCTGAAGACTGTTCCGCTCTTTGAGCCGCTGTCGCCGGACGATTTAAACACCCTGGCCTCGCTGGCGACCATGAGTGAGCTTGCCGATGGCGAGCTATTATTTTCTGAAGGTGCAGAGGCTAACGAACTGTTGTTTGTCATCTCTGGCAGCATTCGCCTGACCTGTCAGCCTGGTGACGGACCCGAAATAGTCGTGGGCTATGTCCAGGCTGGTGATATTTTGGGCGAAATGTCGGTGATTGATCCCGCGCCACGAAGCGCCTCTGCCCGCAGTGCAGAAGGGGCAGTCGTGCTCCATTTATCTCGAGAACATTTTGACACATTTATCGGCGAGGGCCATCCGGTCGCTCGGGTGATGCTGATTGCGATTCGGCAAATGATGACCCAACGAATTCGCACCCTCAATCAACGTATCGGCGCTTTGTTTTTGATCGATGCAGAACAGGAGGTCGGTGGAGAGCTACAGAGCATGGTTGTGAGGCTCCGAAGTATCTGGTCAGCAGTTCGGGCAGGAGGTTGAGGTGAAGGCGGAACGATTAATTCAGCTGGATTATTTTAGTTGCATGGGCCTTCAGGAGATCGAAGTCATCGCAGGCGCCATGCGAGAAGACGCGTGGGCGGATGGTTCTGCTGTGGTTCAGCAGGGCGAGAACAAAGGCGGCGTCTATTTTATTTTAGATGGAAACGTGAGGGTAGATCGGCGCCAGGAAAACGGCGAGATTGTGAACCTGGGGTATCTTGGGCCAGGCGCTGTTTTTGGAATCTTGGGCATATTGGATGGGGTTGAGCGCGCAGCGAGCTGTGTCGCTGAGGGTACCGCCCGGTGTGCTGTGATGGAGCGTGCAGATTTTTTGGACCTGATGAACGGCAGCACGCCTTTGGCGATGCGCTTTCAGGTGGCTGTCCTTCGGTGTCTGGCGCGCGCCATTCGCAATACCAATGGGCGCCTTACGGAGCTGGCCGCTTTGCCAGCATGTGTCATCAGTCTTGACGATTTAGAGCAGGTGTTTTCAGACTGATCTTTGGCTTGGGCAGTTTCGCCAACTCCTGAACCGTCTGAGAAGCGTGCATCACGATGGGTTCTGGGTGCAGCAGGTGGCGTGTCGTCGGCGCCAAGGCAGCGATGGACTGTTGGCAATGCTCACGTGATTCACGCAAAGAGGGAGTGGGCGCGGTCCGCTCTCCATTTAGGACCCACGGCAGAAGCAGTTTTGGTGCACCCTTGAGCGTGTGTGCGGCTGATTCGACCTCAGTACACAACACATCATGGTCTGCATAACGGTGGACTTGCTTTATTCCAGGCCACTCGGCTGACCATTGACCTGTGACGGGCGTGATGGCTGCACCGCGGACAAATGCTGCCATCCGGTAGCTCAGTTGTGGGCCCGACCCCGTGATGCCCTGGACCAGCGCTTGCCCCACGGCGAAAATATCGATGGGTGCTTGCTCGGCCACCAAATCTTGAATGCGGGCCGCGTCGAGGGCTCCTGAGCCCAAGATGCGGGTGTGCTTCATGCCTTTATCATCGAGTTTTTGTCTGACCGCCCGGCTGAGGGCGCCCAGATCTGGATGGTCGATGCGCACGGTCTGGACCTTGCTGTGAATCCGTTCGAAGCGGTCGATAGCATCGAGGGGCCCCTCGGTGGGCAGGTTCAGGTGGCAGCCGTCTGGAAAGTGGGCGGACAGTGCCTCATAGGCGAGCGCAACGTCTTCGTAGGCGGCGAGCATGGTGTCCGAAATGAGGCCGACAATGGGAATGCTCAGGTTTTTGGCGGCGAGTGCGTGGGTTGTTCCGGCACAGCCTCCGATAAAGGCCGCTCGGGCTGAGGCTTGGGCCAACTGCCGACCAGGGACCCGGCGGCTTCCAAAATCCAGGATGGTTTTTCCGGCTGAGGCATGGGTCACCCGGGCCGCATTGGTGGCGACGGCCGATGCACAGCCCACGGCTTGGGTGACCAGCAACTCGAAAAGGCCGATCTGAGGCAAAGGTGCCGTAATCCGCATGATTGGACAATGGGTGGTGACCGGCGTGCCCTCAGCGACCGCCCAAATATCACCCTTGAATTCAAAATGAATCAACGAATCAAAAAATGTTTGGCCCAGATTGCTGTACATCGGCTGGTCCCGAAGCCAGTCCACATCGTCTGCGCAAAATCGAAGCCCCATTACTGCTTCGACAGCATCTGCGATACCCGCAGCAACCAAAAATCCGTGAGTTTTGGGGAGATCGCGCAGGTAGAGGTCGACGGTCGCATCTCCCCACATGCCGTCCGCGTGGTACAGAGCAGCCTGTACCAATTGAAAGAACTCGGTCTGAAGGCCGGTAGCACTCAGAATCTCTGATGGTGAACTCATGGCTCGACCTTACCGCGGTGGCGGACATCGATCACATAAACCAAAGCAAAAACCGGACGCGCCTAAGTCGCCGACCTTTAAGGGGTCGGTTGTCAATGGGGTGATGGTGAATGGTTACTCCGCAGAGTGGTTGGCCAAGGGTTTTGACTGGGTTTACCCCGCGGAGGTCATCGCACGAAAGGGCGACACTGACTCGGGGTCTCCGGTACAAATATACGCCACGGATGGCCGATGTTTAGGGGCCGGCGTGGCCTCGACCGGTAAGGTCGCTGT
>DBIS01000273.1 GCA_002296975.1 Deltaproteobacteria bacterium UBA796
GCCGAACTGGCGAAATCGGACCTGACGACCCTTGATCTGGCCCGGCGAGCGTGACTGCAGAGGGCGCAACAATGGCCGGGCGCCGAACTGGCGAGGCAGAAAGCAATGCACGCGTCGGCAGCTCTCCACGGTGTGCCGTGCGACGTGTGGTTGTCCGCCCAACGCCCGTGGTGACCCGCGGAGGCACAGAAATCGGCGAGGCCTCAAGCCCTGAATGCCCATGGCCACCGGTGGGTAAAACGGGTGTCAGCGCCTTCATCAAAGGAGACCGTGACATGGCGAGCCGCAAACCACGGGTGCGCGATGTAAGGGGTGACGCCATCCGACCCTGCGCGTGCCGAGAGGGCGGCAAAAAGTCATCCGGTAAGGCCCGTTCGTAGTCGTACACCACCGCACGGGTGGGGTTCGAACGCCCCTTCATGGAACGACGCACCTTTCGTGTCGGGCCGCCATCCGCCGTGGAGGCCGTGGCCTGTTGCTGGCCGAAAGCCGCCATTTGGATGTCAGTAGGCTTTTTCGCCGCAAGCCGCGAAGATGAACGCTGGACCTCAATCAAACGCTTCAAGCCCTTGACTGCTGTTTCAGGCGCTGGTGCCCGCTCCTGAATACGCTCTAGCGGGCGTTTTTTTTACTGAAGACTGGGACCGGGACTGGGCCACCTTGGCAGGACTGTAAGCATGGCTTGACCACGGTGAGTCCGACCGACTGGCCCCGCGCCAAGGGCCACCTTGGCCGCCAAAAGCCTCGGGTGTATGCGCGGCCAGCGGCTGCTCTGAAACCGACGCTAGGGGTGCCAGAACCTCGAACTGGTTGGGCACAAGCCCAGTCAGCCCCCAAAATGGCACCGAACGCGGCCGGACATCGGGGAGACGTCTTGCTGCGGAGAGATTCATCCGCCTTTGGCTATGGCTGTTGAGCCCCGAAAGCCGTTGTTCCCGCCGGAGCCGAGCATTCCCAAGCCGGGTCATCCGCTCCCAATACGGCTCGGCCGACAGCCACGTGGCATCCCCACCACCAGGCGAAGCTGACGGAGAAGCCATCGGCATCACACCATCTGGATACAGCAGCGCACCCAAGCGCGACACTCTCCGGGTGCGTGCGAACCGTGAGAAGTGGTCATCAAAGCGAGACGTGGACAACTCAAGACGTGCGTAGGCATCTTCACGACCTTTCAGCCGCTCCGCCATTCGCTCACCCATCGTCTTACGTGTCTCCATTTTTTCCTATTTGCAGGTCCTTAACGGATGACCTGCACCTCAATTCCATCGTGGGCCAATTCGATGCTCTCGATAGCCAACTCATTGCTTTGGGAATTAAAACTGGGCCCCTCCCAGGATACCGGCCATGCGGACTTAAAGTTGTACCGGCGAACCACCTGCATATTGTTGTTCTTCACAACGATTGCGCCATTTCTGCGCGAGTCGGCCTTGAATTTGTCCTGTAAAATCTGACCGCGCCATTCCAACATCGATGAATCGCCGGTCACCCCGTACCGCAAAGTGATGTTTTCCCAACGCGACTGCCCGGGCAGTTTGTGAACGCGATGATTCATCCCGCCCTCTTCGAGTTCAAAGATAGTCGTGGTCGACTTTAGGCCCGAGCATTCCAAAAAGTGCGCGATCTCTTTTTTGTCGATCTCGAGACAGAAAATGTAGGCCCCCTGGGGGTCCAAAATATGCTCATTTCCGAAATTGGCGTGCTCCCCGCGCGGGGCCCCCAAAATCGAGGTCGCTTTTAATGTCGGCTGAGTAGGATCTCTCCCCTTTCCGCGCCCAGTCCAGACCCCAATCAAGCCCTCTATGTGACTGCGCAACTCGTAGGCGGCCATATTCGCCAATTTAAAGGCGATCGGGTTCGAGGCAATCGAATCTGGAGCAGGAATCAATCCACCGAGCAGGCGCCCGCCCGACTTTCCTTTTCCTGACCCTCTCCAAGAACCACGACCACTGATCGTGGGCTGACTGCTACGCCGGCCCTTGCCTCGTCCTCGCCATTCTTCGCCCATGATAAAACTCCTGTTTAAGCGTCGCCGCCGATGCACAGATCAATAAGCACGCGCTCGGTTGTGCCAACCGGTCGCAACATCACCTCTACGTTCACCTGCCCCGCATCCCGAGAAAGCGAGGTGTTTATGCTTCGATCGCACACCACCTGATATTGGGGTGCGTCACCCTTTGAAGCCAACGCACCCGCCTCTGAAAACTCTTCCAACCGGTAGCGAATATCCCGGTCCAAAACATCCCACAAATGTGGATTATTGGTCTCGAAAACCGACCACTCGGAATCTCGCCGAAGCTGATCGTGGACCATATTGATGACCCTCCGCGTATTGATTTGCTGAAACTTAGGTTCAGCAGACAAGGTTCGAGCCCCAAAGATCAACACACCACGACCGCTCTGAACAATGATCGGGTTTATCGATTGCTCGGAGTAGGCGCCCGCTTCTGACCAGCTGAGGTCGACCTCGCAATGGGTGACCCCGCGCAAAGGAATATTGGCTGGGGGCCACATGACACCAAAAGCACCATGCTCGATTTCCACCCGGGCAAAGGTGCCAGCCACAGCGCCCGAGGCCGGAAACACTTCGTCGCCATTGCACACCCACGGGTAATAAATAGCGCCGAACGCTCTGTCCTCAGGATGCCGCGACCGGAAGCCTCGCACCCATCGCTCCAACAGGCCCTCGTGCAAACCCTGCGGCGCATCCATAATCAAAAATCGGTTGTTCATCTCGCGGCAATGGGCAAGCAACTCATCATAAAGCGCCTCAACATCCGCCCGAACGCCACCGTCTCGGTCAACCTGGCAACGCATATAGGCCGCGCTGGGTGCGAGCAGCAGAGCGATGTCCTCCTCTGAGCGCAAACGGTCGAACAGTGGGGTCAGTACACCTGAAATCCCCGAAGGGAGCCGAAGCGCTTCGGCGGATTCGACACACACGCCGAACACATGGGCGATATCGCCACCATTTTCAAAAAATCCCCGCACCGCACACTGGGTGGGCGCATCGAAGAGACCTCGGTCAGGGTGGTCCCAAAAGTCATGAACCCGGGAAAGGTAAATTTCAACAAAGTCGCCGGCGACTGCATCGGCGGGCCACTTGTCCTTGACTATAAACCCAATGATCCCTGCGATATCCGAACGCACCAACCCCGAAGTCCGGTTGGGTAGGCGAGTGTGTTGTACGACGAGTCCTGGACGCATGGTGACCCTCTAAAAACAAGCACCCCGCCCAAGTTGGGCGGGGCACGTAGATTCTACCGGTTAGCGTTGATACGCTCGTTGATTCCGGAAATTTCCTTCACCCAAGAGTGCCGCTCTCTGAACGGCATTTGCATGATGGACCCACGTTCCCAATGGAAGTGGTAGGCAATGAATGCTACCTCCTTGAAAATATTTTCCAAGGGGTAGCTTACGATTCCCCCAGGCGGCCGAACTCCTTATCGAACTTCGACCCACAATCAGCGCAGGTCACAGATACTGTGGCCTCATCTTCGTTGATCCGGTTGTACATCTCTTCAAGGAAACGGAGATCGCTCGCGAACATGTTCTCGACGGTCCCCGTATTTACCTCGGAGAGATCACCGAGTTTGGTCACGACCCGACTGAGTAGAACAATGATGAGATAAGCCCGGTTGCGCTGGACTCGCATATCGTTCAGGGGAACGATCTCGTCCTTTGCATTGGCCAGGCGCATCACGCCTTCACGGTGCAGGTTTCCTTCTCCGTCGACAAATCCACGGGGAAGGATGAACTCATACTCGGTTTTCAATTCCATTAGGCTCTCTCGACCTTCTCGATGGCAAGCTCAATCTTCTCAATGGCCATGGAACTGGAGTCGGAGTCCATTTGAGGAGCCTCCCACTTGCAGGGCCAACCTTCAAAGAAGTTGTAGCGCGCAACCTCAGTCTGCCCATCTTGGTCCAAGATGATGACAGAGCCGGCACGGCGGTCAATTTTTCCGTCTTCGATGTTCTTGCGCCACAGCCACAGGTCATCAGACGCTGTATAGCCGCGCTCGAGCACGATGTTGGAGTATGTGGTTCTTCCGGGCTTCTTACGAACAATCAAGTCATTACCTTGCTTGAATTCGATGATTTCGGTCTCGGAGTCCATACCGGACACCGATTTGAAACCGCCGACGATGACTTTGTTGTCCCCGATGACGCCCTGGATTTCCAGGAGGAAGTGATAACTTCCAAATAGTTCTTCTGTTGGCATTTTTTACCTCTTGTTTGTTTTGCCCGATGCACTGGTGGAATGCGCACAAAGCGGATTTATAGTCAATAGATCAGACCTCTTCTACGAGTCCTCCACCGTCCCATTGACCAATAGCGAATACGACGAATTCAGCAGGCTTCACAGGGCAGATGCCCACCTGGACGTTGACCTGACCCGCGTCGATTAAGTACCGAGGGTTGGTCTCCGTGTCGCATTTTACGTAAAACGCCTCTTCTGGCGTATCTCCGAAGAGCGCACCAGACCGCCATACACGCATCAGGTATGCGCGGACGTCACGGGTGAGCTTCTTCCACAAGGTCGTGTCGTTCGGCTCAAACACGGCCCACTGACTGCCGACCATAATCGACTGCTGCACCATGATGAACAGACGCCGGACGTTGATGTACTTCCATGATGGATCGGACTTCGTCGCAAGGGTACGTGCACCCCAAACGCGCACACCGCGGTCCTTGAACTTCCGAACCACATTGATACCACGGTCGTTGTACTGACCCTGCTCAAGGCGGTTGATGACCTGGCTCAAGCCCGTGATCCCCATGGCGATTTCGTTTGCCGGGGCTTTATGAACACCGCGCTCACCGTCAACCCGCGCCATGATGCCGGCCAGGTGACCACTGGGGGGTACGTAAACCTCACCCTTGTCGCATTTGACCAACTTCCGCCGATTAGGACCCGCCACTTGGATGTGATCTTGGTCGCCTACGAACCAACTGGGCTTCGTGACCTTGAACCATGGCACATACATCGCGCCATAACCCTTGGCTGAAGCCGGAATTGCCATCCCGCCATCGGACACGATGGGTCCGTCGAGAATCGCAAAGCGGTCCTGGCGAATTTCGCAGTGCTCGAGCAGCTCGGTTTGCTGATTGAAGGTGAGGCCTGGGGCCGCCATGATGGCCATGTCGTCGCAGTCATCGAAGGCGTACAATCCCAGCTTGTCTGCCTGATTCTCACGAATCGAGCACTCAACATTGGGGGTGCCCATCAGATATACGTAGCACTTTCCGCCGCCGTTATCGTAAAAGCCATTGACGGAAGCCACGAAGTTGAAGACCGATGGCTGAGAAAGAAACTCTTGGAATTGCTTCTTCAGGGTCGCATTGGTAGCCAGCGCTTCAAAGACCGCGTCTGCAGCATCATCGGGGTCGTCAAAGGACGAACCGACAAGGTCTTCGATCGGCTGTGTTTCGAGCAGATACTGCGCGAAAAAGCTTTGAAGCCATCGGAAAAATTCCGCCTTGTTTGTGATGCCCATCGGCGGAATGGAGTATTCGGAGCGCATGGCAGACCCGGAGGCTCCGGAGAAGTTGTATCCATAAACTTCAAGCACATCAGATGCGGTCTTTGGCGCTGCAGTCTCGAGGCCAAAGGACTCGTGCAGTTGGTTGAGCAACTCCTCGACGAGCTGGTCGTTCTCTGTGACGACCTTGCCCTTGACGTCCATGATGACATCGGCCACCTCAGTGGACTGCTCTTCCCATGTGATCTTGACCTTGCCTTTTCCTCCTGGCTCAAAACGGGGTGCTTTTCCACCCGATTTAGGCGCGCCATGAAGCTCGAAATAACGTTTGACGTCCTTGACCTGGCTCTTCTTGAAGCGGAAGG
>DBIS01000160.1 GCA_002296975.1 Deltaproteobacteria bacterium UBA796
GGTGAGATTATCTTCTCCCACCCAGTCCGGAACGGCCTTTCCAAAAAACCGACGAAAAGCACCGTCCAAGTCTACACCATTGCGTTCGGCCGCCCGCATTGCCTCCGCCGCCGTGGGCCACCGTCGCCCTTTTTCCCAGGAATACGCCACATTGCTGCGGTAGCCCAAGCGCCGAGACCAAGCCACTTGGGAACGGGAACCCCGGAGCGCACGACTGAAAGCCATTGCCAACGCAGAATAGTCCATGAGCACCTCGACTCGGTCACCATTACACATCACCACGCAATTTATTGTGCAAATCTGACTATTTTCCGGCCTGAACCTCGGCCTCAACGTCTGCGATAGTCTTGGGGGTGGCTGCGGTCAGATTTCGGTTCCCACCGACCGTAATCAACACATCATCTTCAATGCGAATCCCAAGGCCGCGAAACGCCTCGGGTGCGTCCATGTCATCGCATGCCACATACAGCCCAGGCTCGACGGTGAGCACCATACCGGGCTCTAATTTTCGACTCTGCCCTTCTCGGTAATAGGCGCCGACGTCATGCACATCCAAGCCCAGCCAATGGCTCGTGCCGTGCATATAGTATTTCTTAAACGTTTCATCGGCGATCAAGGTGTCGACCTCACCAGAAAGCAAACCGATATCGACCATGCCCTGGGTCAACACCCGCACTGCGACTTGATGGACCGAGCGCATGGTGTTCCCCTCGACCGCTTGAGCGATCGCCGCCTCTTGGGCGTCGAGTACGACCTGGTACATCCTGCCCTGGGCCTCAGAGAACTTGCCGCTAACTGGCCAGGTTCGTGTGACATCGGCTGTATACAGGCCATATTCACACCCGGCATCTACACACACCAAATCCCCGTCTTTCAAGGGGGAGTTGTTTTCGATGTAGTGAAGGATGGTGGCATTGACACCCCCACCAACGATCGATGTGTACCCAGGCCCAATCCCGCCGCCAAGCCGAAAGGTGTGGTCGATAATGCTCTCGAGCTCGAACTCCATCACCCCATCGGAAGTGGCACGCATGGCCGCACAGTGTGCGCTCGCGGTGAGGTCGGATGCGCGCTGTAAGATCGCTATCTCCGTGGCATCTTTGAACAACCTCAATTCGTGTAATAAACGGGCAGGATCGATGAAAGCATCCGGAACATCCATACCGTTCCGCCTAGCCTTCCGCCGGGCACTTTTGAGTGCCCCGATGAGCAACTGATCCCGGTCCGCATCGTCAGCAAAACGGTAATGCAAGTTGCGATAACCTTGAAGCAAGTCGGGCAGTTGTGCCGCCAACGTGTTGTATGGATAGGCTTCGTCGGCGCCGAAACGCTCTTTTGCCCCCTCTGGGCCCCATCGGCGTCCAGTCCAAGTCTCCATGTCCGGATCTCGATCTGCGACAAACATAACAAAAGGGTGATCAGCGCCAGGCCGAATCAAGATGGCCACCCCTGGCTCCTCCCATCCGCTCAAATAATAGACATCCGAATCGGGCCTATACTTGAACTCTGCATCACCATTTCGAATGTGATGAGGCGCGCCAAATAACAACACGGCATCGTCTTGACCCAAAAGGTCGAGCAAGCGTTTTCGGTGGGAAGAAAAGTGGTCAGGGTTCCAATCGAGTCTCATGGCAGCCGTTTAACCCACTGAGGCCGTGCGGCCTGATTCCTCAGATGGTATGAACAAGGAAGTCAAACTGAGGTGACGGGTGTCCAAGGCACAAAACGATGTTTTCGATAAGCCCGTGGTCATCGTGGGGGCAGGCGTCACAGGGCTTGTCACTGGGCATCTCCTCGCAGAGGCCGGCGTCAAGGTCATCATCATCGAAAAGTTGCCTATCGTGGGCGGGCTCGCCCGCTCCTTTCGCTATGACGACTTCGTTTTCGACTGCGGGCCTCACCGTTTTTACACCGCCAATAAAAATGTCTCGAACTACCTCGACAGAGTCCTGAAAGACAACTCGACTTTCTTCCCACGCAAGTCCGAGGTGTACTTCAAAGGCAAGTACTATGGTTGGCCCATCAAGCCTCAAAACTTGATGCAATTGCCGCCTAAATTGGCTGGAAAGAGCTTTGTCGACTTGGCCATCAACGGCTTCAAAGAGTACGGCGACCTCACCTTTGAAGACTATATTTTACGCCAGTACGGACCAACCCTATATCAACACTTCTTCAAGGGGTACTCTGAGAAATTTCTCGGCATAGACCCTGCCGAAACCCACTCCGACTGGGCGAAAGTCGGCATCAACCGCGCCATCATCGACGACAGCGCACAGATGCAAAACCTGTATCAGCTCCTCAAGACCACCCTCTTGCACGGAAACGCCGAACCCCCCAGATTTTTGTACCCTTCTGGCGGCATGCAGGACGCCTGGAACAAGGTGTCCGGCATGTTCCAGGCTCTGGGCGGCCGAATCATCACCTCGACTGGCGCCCGCATGGAGGGAGCCGATGGTCATATCGACGCTGTATGGGCCAACGATGAACGAATCGAACCATCGGTTGTTATCTGGACCGCGCCGATAACACTCGCCTGCAAACAACTCAATTTAACCAGTCCAAACCTGAAGTATTTGGGTTTGCTTCTTTATAATATCATGGTCAACGAGACGCCGATACGGGACTACCAGTGGTGCTATTATGGCTCCAAAAAGCTGCTGATCAACCGGGTGAGTATTCCAAAATTTTTCTCACCACAGACCGCCCCTCAGGGTACCGGCGGATACTGCGCGGAGGTCACCTGCATGGAAGGCGACAACCGATGGCAGCACGCCGAACGGCTCACCGACTGGGTGATCGACGACTTGGTCTCCGTCGGAATAATTCGCAATCGAACCAATGTGATCGATGCCAGGGTTGAGCGGCTCGAAGCCAGCTACCCCATCTATCACAAAGACTACCCAGCCAAGCTTGACCTCGCCCGAAGCCAACTCTCCAAGTTTAAAAACCTGCACCTCGCCGGACGAACGGGCTTGTTTTGGTACAACAATATGGACCACTCTATGGAGAACGCCATGCAGTTGACCAAGCGTTTGCTCCGGGATGCAGGACATTCCGAAGCCGAAGAGGCGAACATTGCTGCAGGCTTGCCCATCACCGCGTGAACTACATCGAGACCCGAAGCATAATCGCGTGTTTATGGGTCAAGGTTTCTTTGCTCCAAAAGTCCATCTGAAGGCCATAAGTCAGCCCAACAGTATCATTTTCGATACCGACTCCGCCGGTTACCCACTGGCTTTTTTCCACCCCATCAGCAAACCAGCCCGCCCGAATCGGAATGTCTTTGATGACCCGAAGCTCCGTACCGACCATGGGTGAAAATCGAACCTCACCCTCGACTGAGCTGAAGTCTGTCACCGAATCAAAAGCGATTGCGAGGCGATTAGACGGCTGCCAACGTGTGCCCGTGCTGATGGCGAGCGGTGCCTCTGACAGCCCGGTTGGAATGACGTTTTCGGCCGTGAGGCTAAGGTAAAGCTCGTCTGAAATGATCGTCGCCACCGAGGGCGCAAGGGTGATGGCATCCGAAGCTCCACCCAGTTTGGTGTCCCGATAAAAATAGCGAAGCCCCAACGCCACACCAAAAAGATGGTGTACACCGCCACCGCCGATGGTGGCCGCCACCACTGATGAACGGATTTGATTGGCAAATTCCTCGTCCACTTCTTTCCAACCTGGGAGATCAGAATTTTTTGGTTTGAGGTCCTGGGAATGCCGAGCCCAAAACACGCCAAAGCCCACCTTGGTGGTTTGGGCATCGTAGGCACCAACCTGCCAGTAGCTTGTCTCATCGCTTCCGATTTGGCCTGACCCACCCACCTCGAATCGGCCGTCGATCCACACCATTGCTGGGGCGGCGTAGGCGGTCATCGGGTCCCATGGATTGGCCCGAACCGTGTTGCCCATCCCTTGGGCTACCGCCATACCTGGATGGGTGGCGGCTGCCGTGTTGCACAGACCAAAGGCCAAGCCGAATGCCAGTATGAGTGGCATTGGGCTGCGATGGGTCTGGACTGGTTGCGAAATTATGTGCATGATTGGCCTGGCGTAAGGTCGTTGCAAGGGTGGGTTAGATGGCTTAGTAAAACGCGCACATCCACAGGGCAAGGCCAACTGGCCCCACAGTGGACCACCCCCTTCTTAGCTCCGCTTCAGGAGTCGGAGTTCGAATGGAAACGGATCGTCTCGAATACTTTAAGAAGCTCCTCCAAGAACGCTTGGAGAACCTGCTCAGCGAAGCCGGCCAAACCATGGGCAATCTCACTGACGACAAAGAATCTCTGGCTGACGCACTCGATGTCGCCACCATGGAGTCCAACCGGGATTTCCAACTTCGGATTCGGGATCGGGAACGGGTCTACATTCGTAAAATCAAGCAAGCCCTCCACTTGATCGAAGAAGGCGAGTACGGTTTTTGCGATGTATGCGGCGAAGAGATCGCAGAGCAACGGTTGATTGCGCGAATCGTAGCGAGCACCTGCATCGACTGTAAAACAGAGGCCGAGCAGCTCGAACGACGCTCTCGGTCTTACTAAACGCAGCCACCATGAGTCAACATCCGGTCCGCGCGGCTGTGTTTCCCGTAGCTGGGCGCGGCACCCGGTTTTTGCCGGTCACAAAGAGCGTACCCAAAGAGGTGTTGCCGATCGTGGACCGCCCATGCATCGAATATGTAGTGACCGAAGCCGTCGCCGCTGGAATCGAGCAAATCGTCTTTGTGACTGCTGAAGGTAAAGACGCTCTGGTCGATTACTTTCGGCCAAACCACGACCTCGAAGCTTATCTAGAGGCCACCGGAAAAAACGTGGCGCTCTCCCAAATTCAGGAAGTGGTGCGCATGGCTGAGGTCATCGCGGTCCGTCAAGATCTTGCCTTGGGCTTGGGGCACGCTGTACTTCAAGCAAAAGAGG
>DBIS01000279.1 GCA_002296975.1 Deltaproteobacteria bacterium UBA796
CTCGTGGGTGGGCTGGCTGCCAACGCGGAGGGCGATCAACATGAGGCTCACATCACCCCGCTTGCCGGCAGCGTCGACCACCTGGCTCAGGTAAATCGCTTGCCCATCTCTTCGGGCAGAGGCTGAAGGAAAGTGAGGGACGACGGTGAGAATGGTCTTCATGTTGACTGCATATGATGCCCCGTCGGCCGGTGGACAGTCAGGGGTGTCGAATAGCTGACAGTTGTGCGCTTAAAATCTTCTAAGTCATTGAAATAACGTTGGCATGGACCTTGCTTTTGTATGTGTGCACACCCGTAGGAGTCTGTCATGTCCAAAACACACCAAGCGCCCACCTCCACCCAGTCCAGTATGCCCGAGGTCGCACCGCCTGCACCCACCACCCAATTAAGCAATGCTGCCGAAATCACCGCAAATGGCCTGGACTCGGTGGGCGAGGCACCTGAGCAGATGGGATTATCTGGCAGCTTCGCGAGCACCATCCTCGACTGCATGCCTTTGATCGCGAGCCTGCCGATGGCAAAGGCATTTTCTAATAATCCTTCGGTGGTGGCCTGGGCTTCTGAGATCAGTCTGAATGAGGCCCTGGTTTCCCTTCGCTCTGCGGCCAACAGCACATTGGAAAACCTATGGCCTATAGGAACCGGGTTTTCTGCTGAAACTCAAATGAAGGGGCAGTTTTTGGAGGGTTTGAACGGTGTGGCCCATATGAGTGCCTTGCGTACCGATGGCGACACGATCTCGCTGTCAGTCGATGGTATCGCGGGGGTTGGTTTGTCAGGTGGTGGACCAGGGGTGAGTGTGAGTGATGCTTTTGGCCAGGACGTCGCCACCATGATGGCAGGTGCTGGGCTTGACCTTGAGGTGCGGTATGTGGCCAAAAAGAAGGCTGAGTTTGATGTGCTCAGTTTGTTGGGCAGTGCTGCGCTGTTGTCTTGGACTTTGGCTGATATCATTCCCGGTGGTGTTGGCCTGGACCTGCCGAGCATGTTTTCGCTTCGACAACAGTCTTTTCAAGATGGAATCTCTGACACGGCTGAGTGGGATATTTCTACGGAGATGGCCCTGATGGCCAAGGTAGAGGGCAAGTTCGGGACCTTTTCTCAAGATATGGAGTCTGAGTTCGTGAACCAGTCGATTGGGGCAGGTGCATTTTCTGAAGTGGTGAAAACCCTGCTACCGACCTTGGCTGTTTGCGCGGCTGGTGGCCTATTGCTTCGAGAGGAAGCCGATAAAAGCCTGGTGGTTGAGGGCGAGGCGAATATCGGGTTGCTGGTGGGGAGTTTGGGGTCGGTTCCGATGGTAGCGGACTTGCTGCCGCCAAGTGCCCAGGCCTCCCTCGAGGGCATGATGGGGGCCTCGGGTGAGGCTCGGGTTCGCTTGGTGTTTTCGTACACAGACTCGCTGGCGCTGAATCTTGATTCCAAAAAAAGTGGGTTCATGGCCTCAGCGAGCGAAGCAGAGGCAGGGCAACAAATCTCTATTGAACGGTTTTTGTCCTTTGCCAACCTTTCTGCCTTGAATGGGGTCGCCGATGGCCAAGCCGGCAGTCTCGCTCTCGCGATGGATTTGAAAAAGACCGTGAACCTTGAGGTAGATGCACGTGTCTTGAAAACCCATGCCCCTGCGCTGAGCGGTGCGATAGAAATGCTCAGCGAGGGCTTGTTGGATTCGGAGTCAAAACTGTCGTTGGCGGCCGAAGCAAGCCTTTCTGCTGCAGAGGCACAGCGCATTTTAGGGCCGGGGTTTCAGGCGCCGGAGGGCTTGATGATGGCGGCTTTAGATCTGGCTGTCACCGGTTGTATGCCCAGTGAAGCGGCCTTGGTGCCATTTGGCGAGTCCATTACGCGCTTATCTCAAGCGGTGGACTTGTCTGGTGCGCGGTTGGTTGGTCATGTCCATTGTGGTGTCGGTGGTGGGGTGTCGGTGACGGTGGGTGCAAAAATGAGTGGCGTAATTCGGGCCGAGGGTGGCTTGTTGGTGGATATGCCGATCGATGGTGTTGAAGCTGATCGGGTGCTCGCAGCACTGGGAGGAGGCCGAGTGGCTGCCTGAGGTTAAGGTGCCACCATGATTATCTTGGGCATCGCAGACAACCACGACTCTGGGGCGGCAGTTGTTGTTGATGGTCGGCTTGTGGCTGCAGTCAATCAAGAGCGGGTCGACCGCACAAAGCACTCTGGGGCGTTTCCTTGGGGGGCGATCGATGAGGTGCTCGGGCTCGCAGGACTGCGGGAGCGCGATGTTGACCGCATCGTTGTGGGCTCGGCATTTACCCCTTCGGCCTTGCTTCGGGCCATGCCTGGCAAGCACGAAAATGCACGTAAATCCGGTCAATTCTCACCTTGGCTGCATCGGTACATTGTTTATCAATCCGCTTTACGGTCTGCTGGCATGCATGGTTTTGAGGTGAGCGCCTGTCGGCGGATAGTGGAACGGCACCTTCGCAAGCGCCCTTTTGTGAAGGCCAGGGTTGAGATGATGGACCATCATCGTGCCCACGCCGAGGGGGCATATCGAACCCAACACCGGGCCAAGTGTTTGATTTTGACCGTCGACGCCATGGGTGATGGGGTTTCAGCCACCGCATCGATGGGCCGAGATGGGCAGATCGACGGCTTGTGGTGGCAATCGGGCTTGGCCTCTATCAACACTTTTTATAGTCGTGTCACAGAACGCTTGGGCTTTGTGGCCAATAAACACGAGGGCAAGATCACCGGTCTTGCGGCTTATGTTCAGCCTCCTGCGGCCTTGATCGCCCATATGGAGCAGCAGGTTTATTTTTCAGCCCCTGGGTTTTCGAGCGTGTCCGCCACCAAGCCTGCCCGTCCCAATGATGCTTTTTGGTCCAAGCTTGATGACTACTCGCGCGAAGAGGTCGCCGCGGCTGCCCAATATGTGCTCGAGGGGGCGATTGTCCCCTTTGTTGAGTACTGGATTCGCAAGACCGGTTGCGGCCATGTGGCTGTGGCGGGGGGTGTTTTTGCAAATGTTAAGCTCAACCAGCGCATCAACTCCTTGGACACCCTCGAAACATTGTGGGTGATGCCCCATATGGGCGACGGTGGTTTGGCCGCTGGGGCAGCGCTCGGCAGTGCGGGTGCATGTCCGGTCCGCCTTGAACATGCGTATTTGGGAACCAACCCCTCTGATACTCAGATTCGTCGGGCCTTGAGCGTGGCGGGTTTATCCAAAAACAAGACCGCAGATTCACTGCACAAGGTCGCGACGATTTTGGCCGAAGGAAAAGTGGTCGCGCGCTGTGATGGTGGAATGGAGTGGGGCCCACGGGCCTTGGGAAATCGGTCCATTTTGGCGGCCCCATTTCAATCCCAAATCAATGATTGGTTAAACCAGATGCTTCAACGCAGCGAGTTCATGCCTTTCGCTCCTGTGGTGCGTGCTGAAGATGTGGACAAATGGTTTGTGGGTGTGGACAAGGCCGCGGAATCCAGTCGCTTTATGACCGTGTGTTTTGATGTGACCCCTGCATTTCAACGGGCATGTCCGGCTGCGGTCCATGTCGACGGCACAGCCCGTCCTCAGGTGGTTTTTGCAAATGAAAACCCGAAGCTACATGCGTTGTTGACGGCGTTTGGAGAGCAAACAGGCACCGCTGTGCTGATCAATACCTCGTTCAATATGCATGAGGAGCCGATGGTTCGGAGCCCCGCTGACGCCATTCGAGCTTGGCGGGCTTCGGGCATTACCGCGTTGTGGTTGGGTGAGCATTTGCTCACCCAGTGATCAGCGCGAGGCCATCCATTCATTTGACTGCGACCACAGCGCGCCGAACCCACGACAGAGCTCGCCGGTGAGGACGGGGCCACCATCTTTTCCTTTTCGCAGTACAGAATTCCAGAGCTTTCCATCCGCTGAGCGTTTGGTCGATGGGTGTTTCATGTTCATCGTTAGGCGCTTCACACCCGAGCCACCGAGGTGAATCAAGGTGATGGTCCCGTCCCGTTCGACGGTTTCGACCACCGCGATGTGGGTGAGTTTGTCATCACGGCGACCATTTTTATTTCGGTCCCAGGTGTTATCAAAAAAGGCCACATCCCCCACATCAGGGCGTTTTCGCTTGTGGGTCAGCCCCAAGTCCTTTGCATCCTCAAACAATGAGCGTGTGTTGCCAGATGTGGGCAGTCCGGCTTTGACATGGGCGGCACAGATCATGCCCGAGCAGTCGTAGCGGTACTTTTCGCCATGAACAATCAGCTTGGATTTATCCAAAAATCCTTCTGCTGCACGGGCGACCTTACGCCCCATTCGCGTGCCCCTGCTGGCGGGCTCCGCATGCTCGATCTCCTGCATTTCCGGGGGCACATAGGCCATGCGCTGCGAGCCCACATTTCCGGTGGGTCCAGGTATTCTCAGGCCACCATGGGCGAAGCATCCGGTGAGCAAGGAGATCAGAAAAATGCGCATCATGGTGACAGGGTAGTCCACATGACACTCCAAGAGCAAGCGTAGAGACAACATTAAGTGTTGGTCCACACTTTGCATC
>DBIS01000289.1:0-4723 GCA_002296975.1 Deltaproteobacteria bacterium UBA796
TGGGTCGGTCGTGGTGAACACGGCGGTGGGTGCCATGCAGCCTCGGGTGTCGTAACGTGCTGTATCGAGGGCGATAGGGCCTGCTGCTGCGAGGGGGTCGCCGCCCACAAATGCCACGCTAAAGCGGTGCCCATACCCAAGCACAGGGGTGTGTGGGTGTTGGTCTGAAATCGAGGCCACGGTGTCGTCGCCGCCAAAGGCGATGATGGCGTCTACCAAAGGCAGATCACGGTCGGTACTCCAGCTTACATCCAATCCAGCAGTCGAAAACGCATCGGCGAGTGCACGGCATAATGCGGGGTCTGCTGAGGGGGCTTTGAGATGAACCGCGGCCCCGCCTGCCGTGGCGATGGCAGTCCACTCGATGGGAATGGTGAAAACCCCGGGGGGCACCACAATGCAGATGGACTTGGGCAAGTGCCCGGCGGCTTGGACGGCTGCGGCCAAGGTTTCGGCGTGGAGTGGCCGGATGGCTTGGTCCAAACAGGCTTGTGCATTTTCTGCGCTGAGCCCCTGACCGAGCCCGATGGCATCAAGGCTGCGGAGCCCGGCCAAGGCGTTGAGGGTGGGTTCAAGCATGGGTCTCTTCTGCGCGCAAGCTGCACCCTCTTGGGGTGGCACCCTGTAGGCGTCCTTCGAGGCGAACCGATCCATCTGGATGGACCACACCCATGTCTTGGGTCTCGATGGCCAAAACAGTTTGGTGGTTGGCCAGGTCATAAAAACGGAGCAGTCCACGGGTGGCGGGTGCGCCGGTCCAAGGGTCAACGGCGAGGACGCGCATCCATGGTGGGGGGCGAAACGGCCCAGTGGCAGGAACAGACCACAGTTGACTTCCAAGCTCGCTCATTCCATATTCGCCGACTATCGATGCGCCTAAAAGCCTGGTTGATAGGGCATTATATAGAATATGTTGAGGGACTGTTCGGGCGCGCCCCTTGAACCCACCGGTGACCATCACCACAGAGCCTGGTGCCAAAACAACGGGCTGTATTGGGTGATCGAGCAAGTCTGCGAGGGCAAAGGCAGTCCCGGGAATAAACAGGGCCTGGCCTTCGGACGAGGCCTTCGTGATGGCCGCCCAAGCACCCTGGCGATCCACCCCAGTCTGTCCATCGAAATAGGAGGGCATATCGGGCAAAAACAACCGGCACATATGGCCCAGTGAGCTGTCCTTGGCGGTCGGCACCAGGCCCACCCCTCGCTTGGGTAGAGCCCCCAAGCAGCGGTGTACATGTCGGCGCGCGGATAGGTCGTAAATCTCTGTGTCTTGCAGGCGCACCACACCTTGACGGGCGGAGGTGGTCCCAGAGGTTTTGAAGATGATTTTGGCGGACTGAGGGTCGAAACAGGTGAAGCTAAGGTCCCGAAACAGGGTTGTTGGGGGGGCTGGAATTTGTGACCAATGCCCCACATCGATCTCACCGCAAAAACGGTCATATTCTGGGTTGTTCGCCCGCTGCCAGGCATACAGCGCGAGGGCGGTCGCTTCAAAGTCGCCCCCGTTAACGATGAATTGGCGGATGGTGTCTTTCACGTGCGCTCTGCATCCAGGGCGTCTAAAAAGGACACCAGTTGGCTGTCGATGACATTGAGCGGTGGGGTGAGGGCCAACACTTCAGCCTGCTCCCCGGCGGGCAAGACGATGAATCCGCGGCCCAGCAAGCCGCGGCTGACCGCGAGCGCGTTGTTGATCTCGATACCCATCATCAAACCCCGACCCCGGACGGTGTAGCCCCGCTCGGCCAACAGCCCACGGAACCATTCGGCGGTCTCGTTGACCTTGGGAATCACGGACTCGAGAACATTAATGGTGGCCAGGGCCATGGCACAACCCACCGGATTGCCCAAAAATGTCTGGGTGTGAATGGCCTCGCCTTGAGATGCACCCCATGCGTCCATGGCCTCGGCGGTACCGACTGCGGCGGAAATCGGGAAGCCCCCCGCCATGCCTTTGCCCAAGACCATCACATCTGGGCGCACGTTTTCGTGCTCAAATCCGAACCAGTCGCCGGTCCTTCCAAAGCCGGTGTACACCTCATCGAAGACCAAGACCGCACCCACAGCCTTGCATCGATCGGCCAACTCACCCAGCCATCCCGGGGGGGGCACAACAATGCCGCCACGACCCTGAATCGGCTCGACAATGACCGTCCCGATTTGGCTTAAATCCGGTATTTTTCCGCCGAATTTTCCATATTCAACATGGTGGCCGAGTTGGTCTATAAAGGGGCCTTGGAAGGCCTCGCGGTGATAGCCGGTGACCGCCAAAGCACCGTAACTTAGGCCGTGGTAGCCACCGCCAAAGGCCAAGACACCGCTTTTGCCGCTCATCATGCGCCCTGTTTTGAGCGCGGCCTCTACACCATCAGCACCGCTCGAACCCAAGATCGCACGGTCAAATCCGGTTTTTTCGGCGAGTTTCTCGAGCAGGGTAATGCGGGTTTTGTCGGGAAAGGCGTCCCCCATCACGTGGGGCAAAGTTTGAAGCTGCTTACACCCAGCGGCGACGACGTCGGGGTGCCGGTGACCGACGCTCGCCACGCCAAATCCTGCAGTCATGTCGACAAAACGGTTGCCGTCCACATCGATGACGTTCGCTCCGAGTGCGCTGGCCCAGACGATCGGGTCGTCATCGGCAGCACCCAAGGCGGAGGCACGGCGGGCCCGGCGGGCGGTGATGGCTGGGCACTCCCTCGCAGCAAGCCGGTCGATGAGCGCGCGGCTGGCGGGGCCTGGAATATCGGTCACAAGGGCTGGGATGTCGGCGCCGGTGGTCATGACATGCCTCTATCTGGATGGGTGCTGGACGTCCCGTTCATGGAGTAAGCTGAAGACAGTTAAAGGGAGCGGACCCCGTTGTTTATCGAGTTGCAGTACCCAAACCACATCCAGCGCATGGTCTACGCGGACTTTGAGTTGCGGGTGGCCATGGGTGAAATCCCGCCCGAGCTCCTGATTCGCTTTGATGCGGTGACTGGCGACGCGTTTGTGCCGGTGGGAGAGTTGGAGCTGTATCAACAGCTGTGCGACCCCAGTCGTCGGGCGTTTCGCGACAAGCTTTCACGACCTTATATACCGCTTTTGACGGCCATCTTGGTGGGCGTTCAGATTCGGATTTATCTGGCCAGTTGGTCATCGGGCACAGAAGCTTGGCTTCAAAGCGAATGGACCCAATGGGGCCCGGCCATTTATGAACAGGGCGAGGTGTGGCGATTGTTTAGCTATGGCTTGCTTCATCTCAACTTTAGCCATCTGCTCTTCAATCTGACCTTTTTGGCCTACACTGGCTACAATCTCGAGCGTGCTTTGGGTCGGCTAAACCTCGGAATTATTTTCTTCGGTAGTGTATTTTTTGGCGGTACACTCAGCATGTTGATGGACCCAAGTCGGCCCAGTTTGGGGGCGAGCGCTGGAGACTTCGGGCTAATCGCGGCGGCCGTGGTTTTTGGGTGGAAGCATGTCGATCTTATTCCGGCCTCTTCGCGCACTAAGTTTGGCTGGGCTTTGGTCCCTTATTTAGCCTTCTCCTTAATCAGCGGTCTGCGCGCCGAAAATGTAGATAACTGGGGCCATTTGGGTGGGCTAATCGCCGGTGGTGTGTTGATGACAGTGTTGTCGCCGGAGCTAAGTCCGCGGGACCAAAGGACAAATCGCTGGTGGCAAGCTGGGACGGTTGGCTTGTGTGGTTTGGTGATGGCGCTGTTGGTCATTTTTGGTATGGGGTGGGTTCCGCTCAAAGCATCTTCAGAGGGCAACTGGATGGTATCGGTGCCGAGCTATTGGCGGGCGGGCACGAGCTTCACCGGTGACCAGGCTTGGTTTTCTCCGACGGGTGTGGCCTCAATGGTGGTCACACATACAGTGCATGACCGCCCGATTGGGCCCACAAAGGCTGTCGATCGATTGGTGCAACAGATTGTTCGCGGGGCCGACAATGCGACGGTGGTGTCGCGCTCGCCCGTCACGGTCGCAGGTGCTGTGGGTGAGGCGCTGGCCATGCGGTTTTCCCTCGCAGACGGCCCAAAAACCCTCAACGCCGTGGTGCTTACCCGCGGGGTTGTGTCCTACCGGGTTCAAATCCAAGCCAAGGACGCGTTGGTAAAAAACTATGAATCCTTATGGGCGCGGGTGGTTTCGGAGGCTGTGCTCACCGATGCTGCGGATCTTGTGCTCGCAACAGAACGTTCGGCCAATCACCCTCGGTCTTGGACGGCGGCGGTAGATCTCGGTGACGCCTTGTATCGGGCCGGGCAGGCCAGGCGGGCGGTCACAGCCTATGAACGGGCTTTGGTTTGGGCCCCAACAGAGGTGCGGGCCCTGGTGGGCCGTTTACGAGCGTATGAGCATTATGGCTTGGTTGGGGGCTTGGACTTGGCGCGGGAGACTTTGAATAAACAGCCAGCAGCGCAGCTCCATCCACAGGTGCGTGCGGCGGCGGTCGCGCTGCTGGATGCCACTGGTGCCAAAGAAGAGTGAACGATTGAGCCTGATGGGTTGGGGGTCACCCATTTGTCACCCCCGGTCACAGATTCGTCACCCGTAACGTTTAGGATGTGGTGTACAAGTGTGCATTCAACAACGCCGGAGTCTCGATATGCGCATGCGCTCAACGCTTACTTTTTTGATGGCACTCGGTCTGTTTGCTTGCGGTGGTGCCCAGGACAAGGACTCAGGCTCTGATTGGGCCGATATAGACGCTGACGCTGACGCTGACACTGAC
>DBIS01000289.1:5049-8860 GCA_002296975.1 Deltaproteobacteria bacterium UBA796
GACGCCGATGCCGATGCTGACGCTGACGCCGACGCTGAAGACAATCCGGTGGTGTCGTTTAGCAGCCCGAGCAACGGCGATGTCTTCTCAACGGGAGAAGTCATCAACTTTGTGGCAGGGGTGACAGATGACAAAGATGATTCATCGTTACTGCAGTTGACCTGGAAATCTGACCGCCAAGGCGTGTTGGGGGAGTCACCTGCTGTGGGTGGTGTCGCGATGGTCAGCGTTGACAATCTTGTGGCGGGCACTCACGAAATCAAACTTGTGGCCATCGACACCGACGGCAACTCCGCCTCAGACGATATCGTCATTCGGATCGAAGAAGCCGATGCCGATGCCGATGCCGATGCCGATGCCGACGCGGATACAGATTTGGATGAGGACGGCGATGGGTGGACGGTCGAAGATGGTGATTGCGATGATGATGACATCTGGACTCACCCAGAGGCGACAGAGTGGTGTGATGGCATCGACAACAACTGCGATGGTATTTTGGACACTGAGTTTTGGGATGACTACGAGCCAAACGACGCGCTGACTGCGGCCTATGACCTCGGTGAGATCGACGAAGACTGGTTTGATTGGGACACCGCTTCCCTCACCATCTCCGACCTCAACTTTGATGCCGAGGATGACGAAGATTGGTTTACCTGGAATGCAGACGACGATTGGATCGATGATCCTGACATCGCGGTGACCGTCGACGGTGAGTTCTTCGAGTATTTTATCGTCGAAATTTGGCTTGAAGAATGGGATGCCTCACACCCGCTCGCCAGTGCTGAGGGTTGGGAGACTGTCAGCATCAACGAGGCGGACTTTCCTTTTGAGGACGGCTGGTTTTGGGACACAGACTGGGACACTTGGTATGTCCGGGTGCGGACTGGCACCGAATACTGGGATGAAGACACCTGCGAGACCAGTCGCTACTCGGTAACCATCGAGAGTTGAGCTGATCGGGCCCGGTAATCAGGGCCAAAAAAGACCTTTAGATCACGGTAAAGGTGGTCGATAAAGTGGGACGTCTGTGGAGGACGGCTCACCGATGAATCATCATAGTCAAGGTAGAAAGCTGTTTAAGAAGGGGCGGCATCAGCAGGCCGTTCAGCATTTCCAGCGGCACCTGTCCTCAAACCCTGAAGACGCCAAGGGCCACTTGGACCTCGCGGCACCTTTGTATGCCTTGGGTGATTTGAACGGTGCGGAACAGGCGGCAACCGAGGCGACGCGCCTTGGGCCCCAGACAGCAGAAGCTTGGGCGACACTCGCGACCATACAGGCGGCCCGAGGTCAGAAGGGCGCGCCGCTGAGGTCGATTTTGAAGGCCACAGGTCTTGAACCAGACAACTTGGGTTACCGGGTTCGATTGGGCACTGTTTTGATTGGTCAGGGCCATCTTGGGCTTGCGGCTAAGAATTTCGACTTGATTTTGAAGGGTGACCCCACCAACCTTGACGCCATCGCTGGAAAATCCGCGGTGCTCGAGCGGGAGGGTGAGTCAAGCCAGGCATATGACCTGATGAAAACGGTGATCTTCTCAGCGCCTCCCCATGCCTGGCTGGGTACAAGCTGGGGTGTGGTGTGCTGCCGGTTGGGCCATTATCAAGAGGGGATCTCGGTGATTGTCACCATGCTCTCTACCAAAATGAACAAAACTGCGACCGCCATGTTGTTGGGGGAGTTGGGTGCACTGTACGCCGCCCAAGGAGAACATGAGGCTGCTTGGGCCGCCTACACCGAGGCCAATTTACGGCGATTGGGAGTTTGGGATCCACAGCATCTGGAAGACTATGTAGACCAGGTAATCAACGTCTTCACCGCGGAATTTTTCGATACAGCACCCCGTGCGAAAAACACCAGTGCTTTACCAATTTTGATTGTCGGCATGCCCCGTTCAGGCACCAGTCTCGTGGAGCAGATTTTATCAGCCCACCCACAGGTACACGGGGCCGGTGAACTCTCAGATATGCGGGCTGCTAGCCTTCTTGCAGCGCAGTACCTGGCTGGGAAGTACCCTCAAGTATGCAACGACTTTGAGCCATCGACTGTGAACCGGCTCGGTGAGTGGTATTTGGCTCGCCGGGGTGAGAGCGCCCCTACCGCCCGATTTGTTACCGACAAAATGCCTCAGAATTTCCAGTTTTTGGGCCTGGCTGCATTGATGCTCCCCGGAGTGCGGATCGTTCATTGTGTTCGGGACCCACTCGATACGGCCCTGAGTTGCTTTTTTCAGGGCTTTCAAGCGCCCCTCGCGTGGTCGAATCGACTGGAGTGGCTTGGGCCCTATATGGTCCAGTATCGTCGCTTGATGGCGCACTGGGAAGCTGTGTTGCCGATTCCCATCTACAACATCGAATACGAACGGCTGGTGGCCGACCCCGAAGCGGAGATTCGCGCCCTGTTGGGACACTGCGAGATTCCCTTCGACCCCGCCGTCTTGAAACACCATGAATCGAGACGTCAGGTGGTGACGGCCTCTTATGCTCAGGCCAATCGCCCTATTTATCGATCGAGTGCCGGAAAGTCGGCCGCTTACGCCAAACATTTGGCGCCCATCAAGCAATTGTTGGGGGATTGATGAGCCAAGCCATCGGGTTTTTTAATGCGGGGACCGAAGCACTCAACGCAGGTAGGCTGAGCACAGCGGTGGACTTGCTTGAGCGGGCCACAGTCGCCGACGGTGAGATGGTTGTATTGGGCCATGCGTGGCGAAACCTGGGTATTGCCCTTCGACGAACAGGGGATGATGAGGCTGCTTTGCGCGCCTTTCAGTCGGCACTGGACCACGATCCAAATGACCTAGCGACGCTGTATAGCCAAGGCAACACCTTGATGGCGCTCGGTCGTCACGGGCAGGCACTCGCGGCATTTCAGGCGGTCAGGCAAGGCCGACCGACATTTGCCGAGGCTGCCAACAATGAAGGTGCGATTTGGATGGCGCTGGGTTGTGCCGACAAGGCGGAGGCCTGCTTCGCAGAAGCTGTTGCGATCGACCCGGACTACGCTCAGGCTTGGAGTAACCTCGCGGTCGCCGGTGCGGCCATCGGGCGCCAGGCATCTCCGCTTCAAACCTTAAAACAAGCCCAAAAATTGGCCCCGAATAATTTAGATATTCGCGCCAAAATGGGCCATTTGTTGACCGAGCTTGGCCATTTCGATGCAGCCATTCGGACCTTTCGTGCCGTCACAAATGCTGCGCCCAGTCACCCCGACGCCAAAGCAGGGTTGAGCCTGGCCTTATACAGGGCCGGAGACACCATTGCAGCCCTCGCGGCCATTGCACCCGCCATCGCGACGGGCAGCCCTAGTGCAGATGAAGCTGTGGCTTATGGGCGTATTTGTCTGGCCATGAACACCCCAATGGCCGCAATAGCTGTGCTCAAGACCACCCTCAAAGACGCTGTACATCCTGCGACAAAGGTGTTGTTGGGAAAAGAGTTGGGCCAGCTGTTGGATGCCACGGGCCAAGCCGATGCGGCTTTCGTCGCGATTTCACAGGCGAACACCGCTAGAAATCTGCGCTTTGATGCCGTGGCCCACCGCCAGCGCATCGAGCGCATCATCGAGGACTATGATCCCGATTTGATGACCAGTACTTGTAAGGACGAAACCCCTGTGTTTATCGTCGGCGTTCCCCGGTCCGGCACCAGCTTGATTGAGCAAATGCTCGACGGGCACCCCCATGTTTTCGGTGCCGGTGAACGGGGTGACTTGCAGATGATCGCTGCCGAAATGGGGAGAGTGTGTGAAACAGAGGCCGAACTCACCGCCTTTGCTCAGGCATATTTAGATCGTATTCGCCCCCTGTCTC
>DBIS01000392.1 GCA_002296975.1 Deltaproteobacteria bacterium UBA796
ACTACGACTTTGAATGGTCGACCTCTGCCTTTCGTCCTGGGCCTGCACCTTTCTCCGAGGCCGAAACTTCGGCTATTCGGGCCTTGGGCGCCTGGGTCGATTTTGGCCTCGGCTTGTCCATGCACAGCGGCGCCATCAATCTGGGATGGGTCTGGAATTACACGACGGAGGCCACTTTAGATGAAGCCTTACTGGCCCATATGGCCAGCTCTTATGCCGAAGACTGCACGGTAGATGGGTTTTGGATCACCAACGGCGCAGCCTGGTACATCACCCATGGGGATACCACCGACTGGTCCTTTGGACGCTACGGCACCCTCGACTTCACCCTTGAAGTCTCATCGACCAAAAGCCCAGGCCCTGTTGACT
Source organism: Deltaproteobacteria bacterium UBA796 (assembly GCA_002296975.1). Taxonomy (GTDB): domain Bacteria; phylum Myxococcota_A; class UBA796; order UBA796; family UBA796; genus UBA796. Next base: position 370 of record DBIS01000392.1, read on the forward strand.
TGGCGAGAGCACTCATGGACCACAGCCAGTCTGTACAAAGGATAATCACCTGGCCATGGTGGATCTCAGGTTCGGTCACCGACAGCGAAACCGGACTTGGGGTCGCCGCCTCTATCCAGATTGCCGAGGCAGAACGCACCCTTGCTACCGGTCCAGATGGTTCCTTTTCCCGGCCGATGGAGGACGGAATTTGGACCCTGACGGTCTCTTCACCCGGCTACCACAGTACCGTTGTCAGCGCGGACGCCACAGGTGGGCCCACGGAGATTGTGCTCGAGGCCGCAGAGCGAAGCGCCAATCGTCCCCACGACCCATGGCTTAGCAGCGACGGTAATTTCTCCCTGACCGAACCCGCTGATGAAGTGATCGTATTTCGGCTGGGTGGCCACAGTGTGTCCGCGAGCCCCACAGCCGATGGTTGGTGGGTCGATCCAACCACCTTGGGCGCTGGCCCCAGCACCCTCATTATCGATGGCATGGCCGCGCCCAACGCACTCTTCGTGCCAGAACAGCGCCTAGACGCCCACATCGACGGCTTGGTCTTTAATGGTGTCGACCTCACCCTCAACATTCCGGGCCTCGGACGCGGCACCCAAGCCTGGGGGATTTGGGGCGATCAACGGCTGCTCGTCCCATTACCGGTCATCAGCGAGGCCAGCACCACCTTGGTGATCGACGCACGCGCCCTGCCTTTTGCTGAAACAGCGATAGACCTCATCATTTGGACACGAGGCATGCAACTTGCCGTTGTTGATGCCATCGGAGACACACCTGATGAAGGGCCAGACCCACCACCACCCGAAGACGAGCCACCCGAAGATGACGAGCCTGACGATGATGTGGCACCGGCCCTCACCGAAGACATACCGCCACGGGAGGCTTCGCCAATCACGGGTTCCGGAAGCAAGTTGAGTGCTGGTGGCTGCCAAGCACTGCACACACGGTACCCCGGAGCGATCTGGTTGGTTAGCCTGATGGCGTTGGCTACCCGCCGGAGGACACAATGCTTCACAGATTGATCATGAGCGCGTCATTGGTGCTCTTCGCGGCTTGCGACCGTGAGGAGATGTATGGAGGAAGCGACTTCTCTCAGAACGTCCACGCTGCTTTTTCGGATTGCCGAGAGGGTGAAATCAAGCGTTTATCCATGGCGCACAACATCCAAACAGCGTTTGCCCGGTGTGGGTCCAACCGATTCTCACACTATGCATGGGCTCCCGATGGCATCCAGTTGTACTTCCAGCTGACCCACGGTTCTCATGTGCTCCATGGCGTCGACAAGACCATCACCACCATTCCGACTGAAGGGCCGATCGGCCGGTCCGCGTGGATGAGCAAGGACATACTCGCCATTCCGCTCCCAGCTGCTGAAGGTACGACCGACGAGCGGGTCATCGTTTACAACCGCGCTGCAGGCACGATGGAGACACGCACCATCCCCGTTCGAAGCCCCAAAGACATGATGTTTTGGAAATCACGAACCGCTGTGCTCTTTACAGCCCTCGACGATCAAGACGTACGCCGCCCGTACCTCCTCGACATCAACAATGGTGAAACCGAGCGAGCCTTTCCATGGATAGAGCAAAGCGTCGCCCGGATAGCGATCTCAGAGCAGGCTGATCTTTTGGCCTGGAGTACCGAAAAGGACACCGAACTTGTGAAGATGAGTACGGGAGAGAGCCTCCATCTGTTTCCTGGGGTCACCCGAGCAGTGCCCCACGATGACGGCCGGTGGGTGGCGTTCGAAACCTTGGGTGCCGAAATTAGCCACTTTGACCAACGAAGTTGGAATGAAATTTCTCCACAGGCCAGAAAGCGCGAACTCGCTCGTCAAAAAATATGGGCCGCGCGCCAACCAGAGTGGGTCGAGATGACCACGAAGCCCCCCGAAATTCAACTCTTTGATCTGAATAATGGGAAACGCTACCGCATCACTTCATTTTGGGGAACCGAAGTGTCTTGGTACCCAGCGAAGGGCAACTGGCTGGCCTTCATGATGTGGGGCATCGAGGGAAAACAGCTCAACCGAAACATCGCGTTGACATCGATGGTTGATCGCATCCGCGTGATCGATGCAGGCCAGATGCCACTTGGGGTGGAGCTCGTCACCCCTACACCATCCAGCCAAACGCCCCCCACCCCCTGAAAGCCCAAGCCGCGGGGTGTAAGCTATGGTTCAAAAGCGAGAGGCGAATGTCAGCGGATACAAAACGGGACCGGGACCAACGAATCCTCGACCATTACCCGATGGTCCGCCAGGTTGCTTACCGCATGGCCAAGCGCTTCCCATC
>DBIS01000118.1:0-563 GCA_002296975.1 Deltaproteobacteria bacterium UBA796
GACTTTGCTCACCCCCTCGAGGATGCCCTCGAAGACATCACCCACTCCCTGTGCAGCCTTGAATTTCAGGACAACCGAGAGCTTTATGACTGGGTGATCGAAAACACCGCCGTCACCACACGACCCCGGCAGTACGAGTTCGCTCGCCTCAACCTCAGCTACACCATCACCTCCAAGAGAAAACTTCGTGAGCTGATAGCGCTGGGCCATGTCTCAGGCTGGGATGACCCCCGGATGCCCACCCTCCGCGGTCTCAGGCGTCTCGGCGTCCCCCCCGAGGCCATTCGCAATTTTGTAGACCGCATCGGCGTGGCCAAAACCAACTCCATCATTGATGTGTCCAACTTCGAATGGGCCATACGCGACACCCTCAACACCATGGCGCCTCGTGTGATGGGCGTCTTTGACCCCGTCAAACTCATCATCGACAACTATCCACAAGACCAGGTCGAGTGGTTGGACTCGCCATACTGGCCCCATGACATCCCTAAAGAAGGAAGCCGAAAGGTACCGTTCAGCCGCGAGCTTTATGTTGAACGTGGCGATTTTTCTGAACACCCGCC
>DBIS01000118.1:934-8338 GCA_002296975.1 Deltaproteobacteria bacterium UBA796
ACGTGTGCTCTTCGCTATGGCTACGTGCTGAAAATCACCGGTGTCGATAAAGACAAAGATGGACGTATCACGGCGTTACACGGTGACTATGACAAGGACACAAAAGGCGGAACAACCCCGGATGGACGCAAAATAAAGGGCACAATCCACTGGGTATGCGCCACAAAGGGTATCCAGGTTCCTGTTCACATCTACGACCGCTTGTTCAAGGTTGCCAACCCCGATGGCACACAAGGCTCCCTCTCCGATCACATCAATCCAGACTCTTTGAAGGTCATCCAAGCCATCGTCGAACCGAGTTTGGCCGACGCCCCCCGAGGAAGCCACTGGCAGTTTGAGCGGACCGGATATTTTGTGGTCGACGCCGTCGATGAGAACTTTCGTTTCAACAGAACAGTCAGCTTAAAAGACTCTTGGAGCCCAACCAAGCAGTCAAAACAGCCCCCAGCTGTAGCCACAGCCCCCAAAGCCGCGAAAGCCCCAAAGCCTGATTCAGACAAAAGCGAAGATGGTCGACGCAAACGAACACGGAAGGCCGCCACCGAGGCCCAGGCCCTACGCTTTGCCGAACAGCCAGAGCTCGCTGCACGTTTTGAGCGCTATCAAAGGGAGTTGGGCCTCAGCGAAAGCGATGCCACAACCCTCACCAGCAACCGAGCCCTCTCGGATTTTTTCGACACCGCTGCCGCTTCGGGCGACAACCTAAACCAACTCGCAAACTGGACCATCAACGCGGTTTCCGCCTACACGAAAGAGCACGGGTTTTCTCAGCTCAAATGCAGCGGCCCTGACTTGGCTCAATTGGTGGCTTTGATCGCAGACGGCACCGTGTCCAGCAAGGGGGCCAAGAAGGTGTTTTCGACGCTCGCCACATCCGGTGGCCCCCCCGCAGCCATCATCGAATCCTTAGGGCTGGCCCAAATCAGCGACGAAGCGACCATTCAAGGCTTTGTCGATGCCGTATTGGCCAACAACACCGCCAATGTTGAGGCATTTAGGGGCGGCAACCAACGCCTATTTGGCTTCTTTGTTGGGGCGGTGCTCAAGCAGTCCCAAGGCCGCGCTGCCCCCGCGGTGGTCAACCGGCTTTTGAAGCTGAGCTTAGGGACCTAAAGCGCGAACCAGTCTTGGGGGACCGCGTCTGCGATGGCGGCATGACCGACAGAACTCGGATGAACCGGCAGTCGCCCGTCGCGTTTAAACCAGGCGCGCTCAACACCGAGCATGCTTTGGTGATCTGCCCCGTCGAATAGCCGTCTATTATCTATCCATCGCAGGCCAGCAGCCTCGAGGGCTCCCGCGATAATGTCCATATCGGCTGACAGCCAATCACAGTCCGTCCCGGGTTTTGGATTATCAGCGCACAGGCTCATTCCAGCAGGCGGGTTGAGCAGCCACAAATCGACCACCGGCTTCAACCCTTCCAGTCCTGCAGCCAAGTTGGCGCGGGTATCAGGCGGGATCGTTCGGCCAGGGCGATCCACAGCCGACTTTGGCGCCCACATTGACCCCGGCTCGACAGCCAAAACCAAGGCCTGAAACCAAATCCAATTGGCCAAAAAACTATGACCCAACACAGCACCCACCGGCCCTGGAATCTGGCTGGGGTCGGCCCGCAGTTTTCCATCGGCCAACACCACTGCACGCTGTTCTAAATCATCAGCGAAAAATGCGATAACGACTTTATCAAAATGCTCGTTGGCCAAGTGGTGATGGACGGCCCGCATGACACCACAGTAGCCAGCAGCATTCACCCCTGCGTTAATGATCTCTACAGGCCGTGAGCGCGCCGCGGACAGCCGCTCCCCGATGGCGACGGCCCAGGTTTTCCCAGGCCGAACACCTGCACCAAGGGTCACAGAGTCTCCGGCCACCAGCAACTTGATGGGCTCAGCGTCCAAGTCGCGCCCCACCATCCAGGCCCATGCAGTGGGCGCCATGCCGTGTGGGTCCGCTTCGACACAACCAAGCTGATCGGGCTCTGTCGGGGTCACCCCAGGGCGGTCCACAGGAGAAAAAGCCTGAAAACCGGCCGATAAGCTGGGCAGGACGGGGTCGAGCCGAAGTAAACCCTCAGCCATGATGCCGCCGATAAGAACCAGCAGGAGCCAACGCATCAGGTCGTCATCAGCTCATCAGGACGCCAGACCCCCAACACTGTGGACTCCTGGTTTGGAATAATCACCGCGTGGGCGACCGCACCGGCAGGCAGGGCTACGATATTGCCCGCGATATTGGAGACGGTGGTCTCTAAACCTGGATTGTGTCCCACCACGAGCAAGGGGTCAGCCTGCCCACCATGGGTGTGAATCGTCTCTAAGATGGTCATGGGGCTCGCCAGATACAAGGCTTTGACCACCTTCACCTCGACTGGGCCAAAGATACTCAACAACAACTCAACCGTCTGCTGCGTTCGCTTAGCCGGTGACACCAAAATTAGCTTTGGAACTATGTTTTCCTCCACCATCAACTCAGCCATCCGAGGCACAACCCCGGAGCCAAAAATGCTCAACTCCCGTTTTTTGTCTTGGGAAACCGAGGTGGCGGCGATCGCTTGACCATGACGCATCAAAATTAAATTCATGCGCTTGCGACCCAGTCTTGCCGCTTCAGGAAATGCTCAAGCAGTGCCGCCTCTGGACTGCCTGGCTCTGCGGTGTAGCCATATTGCCAGCTCACCGCTGGAGGCATCGAGCACATGACCGCTTCGATCCGTCGCCCGGACTGAATGCCGTACTGTGTCCCCCGGTCAATCAACAGGTTGAACTCCACATATCGCCCTCGGCGCATCAACTGAAAATCTCGTTCACGCGCCGAATATTCGGTATTTTTACGGCGCTCTAAAATGGGCACATAGGCCCCTAAGAAACTGTTTGCGATGGCTTGAAAAAAAGCGAAACTACTGTCCCAATCGCCCAAGCTAAAGTCATCGAAAAATATGCCGCCAATGCCCCTGGCTTCGTTTCTGTGGGGGAGGAAAAAATAATCATCACAGGCTGCTTTTAGCTGCGGATACAGGGCGGTACCGAAAGGGTCGCAGACTTGCTTCGCCGTTTTGTGGAAGTGAATTGCATCGTCGTCAAAACCATAAAATGGGGTGAGGTCATAGCCGCCCCCAAACCACCACACGGGCTCCTCACCCTTTTTGGTGGCGACAAAACAACGAAAATTGGCATGGGTCGTTGGCGCATATGGATTTTTCGGATGCACGATCAACGATAAAGAAACGGCCTCAAAGGCTCGCCCGGCCAAATGGGGGCGGCGTGCTGTGGCCGCATCCGGCAAACGCTCACCCATGGAGTGGCTAAAATTGACGCCCGCACGCTCGATATGAGCCCCCCCAGCCATCACAGATGGGGCACTGATCCCACCATTTTCGGTGCCTTGTGTGTACTCGGTAAATACCGCCTCGCCATCGACTGCCTCTAAACCTGAGCAGATGGTTTTTTGCAGTGAGCGAAGAAAATCTCGTACTTGTGTTGGATCAGCAGACATGGGTGGCCTCTAACGTGGTTAGACATCGGCTGTGTTTGAGCAATGTCCACTCCCTGTACTCGATGAGACCGACGATTGGATCGTTGTGGCAAAGCCGCCCAGGCTGATAGTGCATCGTAATGCGCACCATCGTTATGCCCAGGCGTGCTTGCAATGGGTCCGCGACCAAGTAGGCGACCATGTCTACCCGATCCACCGCCTGGATTTTCAGGCCTCTGGGTGCTTGCTGTTCGCTAAAAAGCAGGAATGGGCCGCACCACTTCAACTCGCCCTCACCAACGGGAAAAAAACCTATATCGCCTTTGTACGGGGGTATTTCCCACACGACGAACCCATCACCATCACCACCCCGATGAAGAACGACAAGGGCATCCTCAAGCAGGCTGAGAGTGTGGTGGACTGTATCGGCCGCTCCCATGAGCCACGGTGTTCGCTGCTGCGTGTTCACCCAAAAACCGGACGATTTCATCAAGTCAGGCGCCATGTCCGCGACCTTTACCACCCCATTATCGGAGACTCCGATCACGGTGACTCCAAAATCAACCGATGGTGGCGCGAGAACAGCTTGGCCAATCGCCTGGGACTTCATTGCTTGCGCATGGTTTTGCCCTTGCCAGATGGCGACGAGCTCAGGGTGGAGTCCCCCCTCTTCGAGGACCAGTATGCCCTCTTCCAAACGCAACCATGGTGGGACGACATCATTCGCGCCGAGCCCGCCATCGCCCGTCCGCCCTTGGCCTTGCCGATCATCATTCCAGAGGACGAAGATCCCGACGAAGCGCCAAACGGAAGCCCGTCAGTCGACGCTCAAAATAAGCGATAAATTATCGGCGTATCCATCGTTATAGCCCGCACTTTGGCTGAAAAGTACGGTCACCCGCGCCGAGCGGACAAACGGTGGAACACCACCACGAACAGCGCTGTAGAAAAGCCCGGTCTCATCACCCCGCTCTGTTGCCGAGATGGCCTCGAGCACACCCGATTCCACGACCACACCTGAATTATCAAACAGCTCCAATTTGAACTCAGCCCGATCTTCTTGGTCTGCATACCCGCCGAGCCATGCCGCTAAGTCGTACCGCAGGCCGCCTTCATCAATCAGTTCGCTCAGGCCCGAGATATCGATATTTTGAACAATCTCAGTGTCGCTTCCCGTGCCACCGCCACAAAAGAAGTTGTCGCCACGGGCCGTCGGTCCTGGCCCGCCTTCGCTCGGAAACCCCTCGCCCCCATATCGAATGGCCGTGGCGTAGCCCTCATCCTCCCAGCCGGGCAAAGCAGCATCGGGAAAAAAGTAGGAATATCCCCGCTCCATCTCGGCACCCGCGTTGACGATGAGGTTCGCCCCAAGGACTGGGTCTGGTGGAGCGCTCGGGCCCAGACCAACCGCCTCCCCATCGAGCCCCCAGGCCAAATCAGGAACAATCTCAAGATGGGCGAGCGCTGTGCTGACAACACTGACGGTGTCTGGTGGTGGCCAGATTGGGCCGGGTACGGCGCTTCCTCCCCACACAAATAAGGGCACCCTTCGGTGTTCAGGAATATTGTCTCCATGACCAAAGCCAGAGCCAGCGTGATCAGTAGAAATGATGACCATCCAGTCTTCTGTGGCCTCAGATTCGGCTGTTCGGTTGGCCACAGCCTCGAGTACCTGGCCGATTTGTTCATCGATGAGCGCCATGGCTGCCACATATTCTAAGACCTCAGGGTCAAAGCCATATTGATGGCCGGCGGTGTCTAAATCCGAGAGCATCCACACCACGACATCGAGTGAGGTCGTCAACAGGTCGTGCGCCAGTTGGGTGGTGGTCTTCGCGTCACCCTCGTCACTCGTATAGTCGTGGAAAACAGCAATATCGGCCAAAGCGCCTCCTTCCAGAGGCAGTAAAAACATGGGGGCCCAAGTGTGGTAGGCCCCGGTCATCAATTCCGGCGCGGCGTCGTCCAACAATGAAAACCAGTACGGGTAATTTTCATAATTATGCCCTTCAAAACTGTTATTATCGACACCGTGCTTATCTCGATGGACACCGGTAACAAAGGTCGACTGGCCCGATCCGCTGATGGTCGTGTCCTCCACACGGGCCTCAAGACTATAGGCTGAATCGGCCCAAAGTCGGTCTAAATTGGGAGTGTGAGCGGCAGCGATGACGTCCGGTCGCCAGCCATCAACCATGATGGAAAGCACTTTCTTCTGGGTGTCCGTCTCTGGACCCACCAGAGGGCTGCCTGTGTCTCTGGAAGCCCCTGTGTCTCCGGAAGCCCCTGTGTCTCCGGAAGATTTTATGTCTCCGGACGCTCCTGTGTCTGGCCGGACGCCTGGATCACCATTGGGCTTGGGCCCACCGCCACAGGCGACAATCAGCCCAAAAATCAAATATCCCAAAACACGCATCACTCACCTCATCAGTCGCCCTTATTCTAATCTTAGGCGCTGGGGTAAACTGCTGTGACCTAGGAGAGGGCGCGATGGCTTGGCGACTGATGTTCGGATTTACTGCGTGCTTTGCGGTCGCCGCATGTGCGCCATCAAGCCCGAATAAGCCCGACGTCCTGTTGATCACCTGGGACACTGTTCGTGCAGATCATGTGGGCGATGAATGGACCCCCACCTGGAATAGACTGGCCAGTCGCGCCGTGGTCTTTGAAAACGCCCGCACGCCTGCTCCGATTACCCTGACCGCTCACGCCTCGATCATGACAGGTAAAAATCCACCCGAACATGAAGCACGGGACAATGGGACCTGGCCGCTAACCGAGGCATTGCCAACGCTCGCCGAACGCTTCAAGGAGGACGGGTGGACCACTGGCGCGTTTATTTCCGCATCGGTTTTGGACAGCCACTATGGCATCGGTCGCGGGTTTTCGACCTATAACGACCATATCCGCCCCGGAAAAGACCGTGTCGTCGCCCACCGCACCGGAGCAGAAACCGTCGAGCATGCCATCGATTGGTTGCTGGACAAGCCCCCAGAACAGCCTGTGTTTTTATGGGTCCACCTCTTCGACGCACACCGACCCTGGGAGGCGTCTAAGACCCCGGATACCACAAACTATCAAGCCGCCATCGCCAAGGCAGACGCCGCCACAGCCCGGCTGTTGGAGGTCATGGAGGCGCGGGGGCGTTTGGAGTCGAGCATCATCGCCATCACAAGCGATCATGGCGAGGGCTTGGGCGAGCACGACGAGCAAACTCATGGCTACTACGCCTACGACTCCACATTGCGGATACCGATGCTCTTTTGGGCGGGTGAACACGTGAGCACACGCCCGCCTACACAGGCCAGTCGCGTCACAGGCGTCGCCTCTTTGCTCGATGTGGCCACCACACTCACCGCCGCTGCCGGCCTTCAACCCCTCGACGACGGGGGTGTCGATCTACTGGCCGGCCCCCTCGCCCCAAGGACGCTCAGCTTTGAGACAGTCACCCCTGCTTTGGATTTTGACACCGCTCCCATCTTTGGCGTGATCGACGACCAGGGCGTGGCGTGGTTTGATACCCCCACCCCCGAACGCTACCAACTCGACACCGACCCCAAACAGCTGATCAATCGGTACAAAGATGTGCACAGGGGCCAAATGGCCGCGCGAATGCAGCAGTTCCCACGGCGATGGCCACCGGGGACAGATCCCATGGCATTGGATGCTACAGAACGCGAAGCACTCGAGGCACTCGGCTACATCACGCGATCCGCCCGGCCAACAGGCAACTCAACAGTTGACCCAAAACAACGGATCGACCTGTTTAATCTGTTGACCCAAACCCCTGACCAGTCTGCGCACAGCTTATTGATACAAGCCGACCTCATGGCTGACAAACATGGCCAAGTTCCAGCCCTCATGCTGTTCAAAGCAGACCTCCTCGATGCACTCGCCCGCCCCGTCGACGCACTCAATGTTGTTGTGGCG
>DBIS01000119.1 GCA_002296975.1 Deltaproteobacteria bacterium UBA796
GCTCTCGGACAACGGTGAGCAGCTCCGCAGTGTCTGCGATCAGCTTGCACTCTTCGCCAGCCTCTCCGGCCTTTTTTTCGAGCTTGCCTTTGATCAGCAAGGGTACGCCCGCTCCGAGTGCAGCTTTGGAATTGCTCCAAGGGTCAGAGAAGAAAATGCACTCGATGCTGCCGAGTTCGTCTTCGATGGTCACAAAGCCCATGTCGTTTCCCCGCTTGGTGCGGACCTTTCGCAGTGCTGAGACCATGCCTGCGATGGTAACCTCTGAATCGTTGGGCTTGGTCACCAGTTGATCGATATTGCAACTGGCAGCATCGGCGATCACATCCCGGAAAACCTCGACGGGATGGCCGGTGATGAAGAACCCCAAGGCCTCGCGTTCATGGCCAAGCTTGACCGATGTTGGCCATTCGCCAACGTCTGCGTAGCGTATTTGTGGTCGAACTTGAGCGGCCATGGCACCACCAAAGAGCGAGGTCTGAGAAGAGGCTTTGTCTGCCTGAACTTTTTGAGACACCGAAATGGCCTGATCGATACATTTGAACAGTTGATGTCTCGTGCGCTCCGTCCAGTCGAAGGCCCCACACTTAATTAGGTTTTCGAGCACTTTTTTGTTGATGCGACCGAAATCCAGGCGTTCGATGCAGTCGCCAAAATCTTGAAAGGAGCCACCAGCAGCTTCACGGGCCTCGATGATGGCCTCGACGGCTCCGGTTCCCACGCCTTTGATGGCAGCCAAGCCAAAGCGGATTTGCTTGCGGTCGTCAGCGGGCACATCAAAACCGACTTGGCTGTGGTTTACATCGGGTGGCAGCACCGAGAGGCCAGCACGTTTGCAATCGCCGATGTACAGCAGGACCTTGTCGGTATTGTTCCGGTCGATGGTCATCAAGGCGGCCATGTATTCGGCCCGGTGGTGGGCCTTGAGCCAAGCCGTTTGGTAGGAAATCATGCCATAGGCGGCCGAGTGGGATTTGTTGAAGCCGTAGCCCGCAAAAAATGCCAGCAGTTCAAAGATTTCATCGGCCAGCTTTTCGTCGACATCGTTGCGGATGGCGCCTTCGATAAAGCGGGACTTTTGCTTGTCCATTTCCTCTTTTTTCTTTTTACCCATCGCGCGCCGCAGCAGGTCGGCCTCACCGAGGGAGTAGCCGCTCAAGACCTGGGCGATCTGCATGACCTGCTCTTGATAAACAATGCCGCCGTAGGTGCTCGCAAGAATGGGCTCCAGGCTGGGGTGTGGGTATTCCACCGTTTGCCGGCCGTGTTTGCAGGCGATGAATGTGTCGACCATGCCAGAGCTGAGCGGGCCGGGTCGGTATAGGGCCAACAGGGCGATGAGGTCGTCGATATTGGAGGGGCGTAAGCGGGTCATCAGCTCGCGCATGCCCGAGGACTCGACCTGGAAAACACCCAGCCCGTCGCCGCGCTGTAAGAGGGCGAAGGTGGCTTCGTCGTCCAAGGGTAGGGTGTCGACGTCGTGGGTTTCGCCGGTGTTTCGCGCGATCATTTTCACCGCGTCACGAATTTGGTCCAAGGTTTTGAGGCCCAAGAAGTCGAACTTGATCAGCCCCACGCCTTCGGCAGCCTTCATCTCAAACTGCACCACTGGTCCGCCATCGGGGCCGTCACGGTACAAGGGTGCGTGCTCCACCAGAGGGCGGTCGGCGATGACAACGCCGGCAGCGTGAACGCCGGTTTGCCGGGTCATGCCTTCGATTCTACGGGCGAGGCTGAACAAACGCCCGATGACCGGGTCGCCGTCGATGCGATGGGCGATGGCCTCCTCGTGGACAGCGTCACTGAGGGTGATGCCCAAATCGTCTGGAATCAGTTTGGCGATGCGGTTGGATGAGTTGAAGTCCAAGCCCACCAGACGGGCGATGTCTTTGGTCGCCGCTTTGGCCTTGAGGTTGCCATAGGTGATGATTTGGCTGACCAACTCTGCGCCGTATTTGTCGCGCACGTGGGTGATGACCTCCTCTCGCCGATCTTGGCAGAAGTCCACATCGATATCGGGCATGCTCACCCGCTCGGGGTTGAGGAAGCGCTCGAATAGAAGCCCAAAGCGGATGGGGTTGATGTTGGTGATGCCGGTGGCCCAGTTGATAACGGAGCCTGCCCCCGAGCCCCGCCCAGGGCCAACGGGTATGGCCTCATCTTTGGCCCAATTGATGAACTCAGCAACGATCAGAAGGTAGGCGGGGAAGCCCATCTGGATGACAATATTGAGTTCAAAATCGAGACGCTCCCAGTACTCGGGGTGGTCTTCTTTGGGGATGTGAACCAAGCGGAGCTTTAGACCCTCAGCGGAGTACCATCGGAAGTAGCCATCGATATTTCCAGCACCATCGGGCCTTGGCGGAGCTGGGTCATCCGGGCCGGGGAGTCCATAGTTTTTGGGGGGAGGGAAGGCCGCGTAAAAGAAGGCCCAGTTGGCGTCTGTATCGGGCTTTTCGCCATCAGGGCCCTCAACGATGTCCGGTGGGCGGGTCGCGGGAAAATAATAGGTGTCCATCTTGAACTTAAACTGACAACGCTCGGCAATGTCGACTGTGCGGTCGATCGCCTCGCCGTCATTCGGAAACAGCGCGCGCATCTCTGCTTCGGTTTTGATGTATTGCTGGTCGGTGGGCAAGCCTTGGCGGGCCGGTGCGTCGAGGGATTCACCTCGGGCGATGGAGTTGAGTAAATCCAAGGTGATCGCGTCGTCGTTGTGGACATAGCGACAATCATTTGTGACCACTGTCGGGATGCCGAACTCAGCGGAGAGGGTTCTCGCGCGGGTATTTGCCTCGTCTTGGCCGGGCAGGCCCACATCTTGAAGCTCCAAAAATAGGTGCTCTGGGCCCATGATGTCCAGCAAGGCTTGGGTGCACTCGCGGGCGGTCTCGAGGGACCCTCTGCAGCTTGAGCCCAGGGGCCCGGCAATCCCGCCTGTGAGGACGATCAAGCCTTCACGGTGGGTCTTTAGGAGAGCCAGGTCGATGCGGGGCCGAAAGTGCATGCCATCAAAGATCGCCGTGGTGATCAACTGGCACAGATTTTTATAGCCCGTGTGGTTTTCGATTAAAAAGAGGAGCTTCCAACCGCCGTCTGGGCTTCGGTCGTCAAAGGTGTCGATACCTTCAGGCCACAGCCAGATTTGGGCTCCGAAGACCGGGTGAACATCGGCTGATTTCGCAGCTTTGAAGAATTCTACCGCGCCATAAAGATTGCATGTGTCTGTGAGCGCTATCGAACCCATCTCGAGGGCAGTCGCCCGGTCGACCAACTCTCCTGGACGCATCGCACCATCGAGAATCGAATATTGGCTGCGATTGTGAAGGTGAACAAAACCCATGGTGATATCTGCTAATTCGATCTATGGCTGGTCGCCGTGGGGTTAGCCAGGCTGCGGAGGTATTTGGTGGAAGTGGTCAAGAACAACGTACAAATGCAGCGCTGGCTATCGGGTTTATTTGGCGTCTCTTATCTGGCTTTGGGGGCTTTGATGCCCTTTTTGGCCTTGGTTCTTCGTGATTTGGGTGTGGAAGGCTTGATGTTGACCGCAGCCCTCGGCGCTGTGCCGCTCAGTCGCTTGGTTTTTGGCCCAGTGTGGAGCGTGCTCGCCGACCGCTTCTCTGCGCCCATCGCCATGGTCCGCATTGGGGCCACGCTCTCAGCGATAGGCGGGATTGCTTTGTGGCTCGCACCGCCAGGATGGTGGGTGGTGTTGGCCATGTTGATCCTCGCTATTGGTCGCGCACCGACGGGCCCTGTTTTGGACAGTCTGACCTTACGTTCATTGAAGGACAAACGAGAATATGGTCGGGTTCGGCGATGGGGCTCTGTCGGCTTTATGGTGGGTGTGCTCGGCGTGGGCTGGCTGGTTGACAACACCGCGTATGGCCCCCTACAGGTGGTGGCTGTGGTGTCGGTTTTATTTTTGGGGCTCACCCTGTTTATGCCCTCGTCGGAGGTCGCTGTCCGGGTGGAGGTGCTCCCTGCTTTGCGGCGTTTGGTTAGCGACCGATTTGTGCGCTGGATGATACTGGCCGCGGCTTTTCATTTTGCGCCCCATGTGGGCAATACAACATTTTTGGCAGTCCATATCGATGGCTTGGGTCATGGTGCGATGTGGACGGGGGCGGCGGTTGCTGCGGGCGTGATCGTCGAGGTGCTGTTGATGGGCATGTCGGCACGAATATTGGGGCGGTTTAGCGCTAAGCATCTGTTGTTGGTGGCCATGGGTTTGGCCATCCCGCGGTGGGCCTTGATGGTGACCCTGACCAGCCCATGGTTGATTGTGGCCCTCAATATGGTGCATGGGATCACATTCGGTGTGTTTTGGTTGGCTGCCGTGGCATTGATGAGCGCCAAAGCGCCCGCCGAGGTGGCCACGAGCGGTCAAGGTTTGCTGGCCCTGGCTGTGGGTGGATTTGGAAGCGCGATGGGTGTGATGGGTGCGAGCTGGATCGCGGGCACCTGGGACACGACGGTGATGTATCAGGTGGCCACAGTTTCGGGTGTTATCGCCTTATTTTGCGCGGTGATGGCGGTGAGAGAATGAACCTATTGTTGGGCCGAGGTGAGCGTTGGGCTGCTTGGAATAAGCCACCGGGGATTCCCGTATTTCCACCCCACGCAGACCCAAGTGGCGATTGCCTATTGGCCCAAACAGGGCTCGAGCCACAAGGTTGGGAGCCAGGCTTTTCGGGCGGCTTGGCCCATCGGCTCGATACGCCCACATCTGGCCAGGTCCTCTCCGCGAATACCCCAGACGACCTGCTTTGGTTGCGTGGACTTTTTGCCTCGGGACAGCTCACCAAGCGCTATCGGTTTG
Organism: Deltaproteobacteria bacterium UBA796; assembly: GCA_002296975.1. Taxonomy (GTDB): domain Bacteria; phylum Myxococcota_A; class UBA796; order UBA796; family UBA796; genus UBA796. Next base: position 4,826 of record DBIS01000119.1, read on the forward strand.
TCTCTGCCGGAGATGTGCCGTGGGGTTCAAACACTGTTGAGGCGCCCATCGCTCACGATAAGCGAAAGCGAAAGCGGATGATCGTTCGCCGTGGCCAGAGCACGCCGCATCGTGGCAAATGGTATCCGGCCTCGACCCGCTTTGAGCGTTTGGGGCCAACCACCGATGGCGCAACGGTGTGGGAGGCGGTGATCACCACCGGTGTGATGCACCAAATTCGCGTTCATGCCGCATTTGTGGGCATCCCGATTCGCGGGGATAGCCGTTATGGTGGCGGGGTTTTTATATTGGAAAAAGCAAGCTTCTTACTGCATCATTACGGGTTGTCAGGGCCAGGGTTGGAGCCACCACACGCGACGGTTCCCGACTTTTGGCCCATTCCAGAGTAGGCTTGCCCCATGGGATGGTTTGAACGACAGTTGAACGGGCGTCCGCCTGAAGACTTGGAAGACGAGTTGGGCCGCTTTGTGCGGGCCGCGGGTGTGGATAGGGCCCTACTGACCCTTTGCGGGCCTTTTGGTGTGCGGCGCTTTGTGATTCGCTTTGAGCGGCTGGGCGACACCATCAAGCTGACCGATCTTGAGACCCACCCGTTGCCGTACGGCGGTGGCCCCCCAGATCCACTGGGCGCAGAAGAGGGTATCGCCCCGTTGGAGGCGGCCATCAATCGCCTGAACAGGAATATGTTGAGCCGTTTGCCTTGGGAGCGTGGTGCGGTGGCCGTGGTGCGTGATGCCCTCGACCAGATCGAGATCATGCCGCTGTTTGATGAAGATGCCGACGATGCAGTTTTGGCGGATATCGGCATACCGGAGCCACCCGGCCATCCGCTGGAGGGGCACCAGTATCGCGAGATGGTCGCTGGCCAAGAGGCGCTCATGGCGGGCGTTCATGGGGAGACGAGCCGTCGGCGTGGAAGTTGGACGGGGTGGGAGATTGGCGCGGATGATCTCAGCTTGGTCTTGGACCACATCTCGGGTACCAGCCGCCTGAAGACGATGGTCTTGGGGACCTTTCACCCT
>DBIS01000235.1 GCA_002296975.1 Deltaproteobacteria bacterium UBA796
AGAGTCATTTGGATGAATCCCCTACAATGACGGTCGATTCGACAATTTCAGTCTGGGGCATCCAGCACAAGGATTTTTTGCACCCTTGGTAACGAACCTCGAATTTCAAGGTGTACGTGCCGGCGTTTTCAACTTTGTTCACAGGCACCAACACGACAACATCCATATCGTACTGCTCTCGGGTGGCCGTCGGGTCTGCGGGGTCGGGTTTGGTGAAGCCCGGCGGGAAGGACGGCGCTCCGGTCGACACAGCACCGTCAGGGCTGAGGCGTGTGACCTCCATCATGTCGCGATATAAGTGGTGATCTTTGGGTATTCGAAGAATCACTTGAACCTCTCCCGACCCACCAGGCTTGAGCGTCAGGTTGGTGGCCTCCACCCGGAAAGGGTTTTGGCTTCCGGCATAAACCACTCCGGTCAGGCTCACCATTGCCAGCAGTATCGTCAATAAACGGCCCATCATTACCCCCATACTCCCAAACACCTAACCAAAGCAAAGCATGCCGGATAGAGGTCACGCTCCACCGACCAAAGTAAGATGCGACAATTGATCCGCCCCACCCCAACTCAGCTTAAGAACATTCCCCTACTTGAGCGGTTTTGGCTGCGAGTAGCAGACTTTTTCTTACGGTACCTGCGGCCGCTTTGTATCGTCTGGAATCAACTTGTGATGGTCCACTTTTCCTGGTTGATGACCGGTCCACGGGTTCGACGTTGGGGAATGAAACACCTGAACGAACTCGGGCCGACCGATTGCATAATTTTCGTATCCAACCACAGGTCCTTTTTTGACTTTTATGTGATTGGGCCCGTTCTCTACAACCATACCAAGCTCTCAAAACGCATCTTGTTTCCGGTGCGCTCAAAGTTTTTTTATGATTCAGCCATGGGCGGCATCGTCAACGGACTGATGAGCGGTTTCTTCATGTTTCCACCCATCATGCGGGGAAAAGACAAACACGCATTCAACACCTACGCCCTCGACAGAATGATCGCCGAACTCGAACGACCAGGAATGCTCTTGGGAATCCACCCCGAAGGCACCCGGTGTAAAAGTGCGAACCCATATGAATTTTTGAGGCCGCAGCCGGGGGTGGGTGCCATCTTGTCCAAATCGCCGCACACCCGTGTAGTACCCGTATTTATTACGGGCCTATCCAACAGCATGGGCACCGAGTTTGGCCGCACCTGGTCCAAGCAGCGGGAGCAACACCCAATCGACGTCATCTTTGGGGCGCCCATGGCTTTCGAGACACTCCGCGCACAAGGGGGGCGCCTATCCATTCAAATGCAAATCGCTCAACAAAGCATGGAGGCAGTCTCCAGGCTAGCGGACTACCATCGACGTGAAATCATCGGCGAAGAATAAGGGTTATCCGGTAGTCAAGGACCACCGTCATGCACCATCCTATGCCATTTCTGCTCAGCGCCCTCGCCATACTCAGTCTCATCGTGGGCCTCGCAGGCATTGTCAGGGGTGGGGCGACCGCGAAGACTCATGGGCGCCAGACTTTGATGCATTTTCCAGCTCCGGGAGCCTGGCTGCAGCACCGGTTATTGACCGCCAAATCTGTGGTGTGGATCGGTAAGCTCTATTTGATAGCCGGCATGGCTTTGGGCACCGCCGCCTTTATCAACGGGCTGAATCGAATCACCCCAGGCCTCTCTTCCGCTCGGTGCGACACACTTGCGTTGTCCTTGATGGATATCAACTGGACCGGCTCCACATGGACTGCATTCACGCAAGACAATCACACCAACGGATGCCACACGCTCATCAAGGACCAAGATGGTGTCCGATGGTTCTCCATTCATGCGGGCCCAATCGATGGACTGATCGGAGAAGGCTTCAACACTCAATCAGCGGTTCTACAACGCGCAGGACTCAGTTTGTCCCAAGTGCCTCAACTTGCCAAACGGGCCGTATTTGCCAGCCATGACACTTCAACTGCAGCCAACCCGACCCTTCTTTTTGAGGATGGCACCATGACAACCCGGGTCGAAATCAACGGGCAAACGGTCACCCCAAAGCGTTTCGCAGCCATTATCGACACCGTTCGACAGACTCAAGGTCCATATTGATGCATTCCCATGTAGACTCCCCTGGGGGCCTGAGTGCTAATTTTCCTGTTTTCATTCATTGCAGCGGCAGCGACACCGCTGTCCACATGCGGCACCCCAGGCCTCATCAGTGAATTTCTCGGGCGCGACCGCCCACCGAGCGTACCTCCCTCTCCCGACTGGGTAGACCACGAAAGCCACGGTGACGTTCCAAACGTTCAGTACTCCACCCACTTTGCGCTCAAATGGGGCCCCGACCACCCGCCCACCGAGGCTGATAGCACCCGGCTGTTGGCGGACTTTGAATACGCGTACACCGTAGAGGTCGAGACTTGGGAGATGGCCGACCCCACCGGCTTCGGAGGGAGCTTCTTTAATGTCTATATTGGCGACACGGGCGCGGATGTACCCTCGGTAATGGGCAACGCTGGCTACTACACCCTGGACCCCGACGGCTTTCCGATGATTGTGATCAGCAATGAAATCATCGGTGACCCGTCATACATCCGTTCTGTGATTGCCCATGAGTTTTTTCACGCTGTTCAGCATGCAGAAGATGCCTTTTATTACGAAGATACAGGCGTTTGGTATTGGGAAGCCACAGCCTGTTGGGCCCAGGGGCAGGTTGTTCCAGAGAGTCAGGCCTTTTTTGGTTTTTTGCCCTGGTACGCTTTGCAGCCAGCCGCCGGCATGTACCAATTTAGCTACGACACCTACGGGGGCGCCCCGCCGGACCTACACCAATATGGGGCCTTTATTTTTCCGTGGTACATCAGCGAAACCCTACATGAGCCCCAAGCGATCTTGGCGTCTTGGCATCTCGGCACACCCACAAGCGATCCACTTTTTATCTTGGAGACCATCCTTACCGAAGCGGTTTTTGCCCGAGCCATCGCTGATCATGGCGCACGAAATCTCGTGTGGGATTACGCACTTGGAGAACAGTTTTCGGCGCATGTCGAGGCATGGAGCGAACATTTTCCTGCTCAAGACTTACGTCACGCGCCCCTGATTGAAAGCCCAGAAGACGGCCTGTACCGGGTAGACTCCATGTTTCACCCAAAGGCTGCTGGCTATGCTCTGGTTCAAATCCCTCCAGATGCAGTGACCCCGGCGGGCCGCCTGACTGTGTTGCTTAAATACGATGTAGAGGCGACCACACCGCCCCAGCCTGCACATGTCGATTTGCGGGCCACACTCATTGAGATCACCGACGTAGAGACCCACTACCTACCCGTCCGTTCGGACATCGCTCACACCAATTTTTGGGTCACAGAAGGCGCGGA
>DBIS01000286.1 GCA_002296975.1 Deltaproteobacteria bacterium UBA796
AATTTAAATAAAATCCCGTCGGACCTATTAAATTGGCGTGCAAGTCCCACTAATTATCCCCGTCCATCTACACAGGCGCCCACTTTCACGATGTCAGCCATCGACCACCACAACCCAGACGCCGCCATCCTGAGTCAGGACGAATGCTTCCATCACCGGGGCCCATTGGCCCACCCTGGGCGCTTGTCCTTGTCGGAGGACCTTTTGGTCTTTTCGCCCTCTCGAGCGCTCGACCGCCTGGCAGGTGCTGAAAACCTGGTCATCGATACCGCGGCCATCACCGAACTCAGTGCAGGCGGTATCAATCATAATTTGGATGTCTATGTTGATGACGAAATGCATCGCTTTTCGGGGCGAGGCGCAATCCGGGTTCATTCACGGCTTTTGGCCTTAATCGCCCAAGACGATGTCGAAGATCTCGACACTTTGGCCTTCATGCCCGGTGAGCGTGTCCTGGTCCAAGGCCAAATTGAGATGTACTTCAACCCCCTCCTTGCCGTTCGAGGCGAGATCACCTTGACCGACCGCCGCCTTAGGTTCACCCCCGGACTTGGGCTAGAAAAACTGATTTGGAACGGCACACACCTCGATGAGCCATTGGTCGAAGTCTCCAACTGGGCACTCCGGGGAATCCGGCGGCGGCTATTCCTTCGTATCGACGACGAAGAGCACATCTTTGGTGGTGCGTTGACCGGCCAACTCTTCAACCGACTCGAAGCCTTGATGGGTGATAAGGAAAACTCTCAAATAGCCGACGAGATCGTTATTGAGACCTGGGACGTTCAGCTACGACGTGGTCCAGTCGCCCACCCTGGAATGCTTCACTTCACCCCGGCACAGGTCCATTTTGAGCCCACTGGACTGTTTGATGCCATCATTGGCGTGAAGGCATTTCAGTTTTCTATCGAGGACATCACCCGTATTTCGGTTCGAGGATGGCCAGAAAAGAAATTACATATCCGGGTGGGCCACGAGACCCATTCATTCAGCCTGGCGGACACCATCGAGCAATTCGAGGCCCTCCGCAGCCTGGTCCAAAGCCGCAACTACCAGTTCGCCATGCGCCAGGGCCAAAATTACGCCCCCCGCTATCAAAAAGCGCTCGATTCGTGGACCACTAAAATCGATTACCAGCTCGGAGAGCAAATTGTTTTTTCAGCATTTGCCCTTGAGAGCAAAGGGGAAAACGAGGTCCGATTTGGGTGGTTATTGCTGCTCCGAACGCGAGTTTTATTTTTGCCACTTGGTGGCCCAGCCTCTCGCGAAGACCATTTGAGCATACCCATCGAGCAAGCATGTCGACTCGATGGCGGCCCGAGGTCCAGACAAGACCAGATTTTCATGTCGCACGAGGAAGGTCGATCACGCTTTATGTTGAGCGAGCGTGAAGGTATAGTGGAGGACTTTTGGGCACAATGCCGGTCACCAACCCGCATTTTGTCCTGGGAAAGCCTGGGCCCAAGGTCCATGGCCAGGGTGATGGGTAAGTCAAAGTTTATCCGAATCATGAGCCATGGAGAAACAGTGGTAAACTGCTCTCCAGGCATGACCATTGAGCACCAATCTGGCGTGGCCATTTTACTACCAGGAGAGCCTGGCACATCCGTCCCGCTCGACACCTGGGTGACCGTCGAAATCGGCCAAAACGAAGGTATTTACCAAGTAGACTCCAGGGTGGTTCGGGCCATTGCCACACCACTCGAGGGTGTCACCCCCAATGCTCAGGGCACCCACTTGCTGATCATCAGCTTCCCGAAACACCTGCGTGTTTACAACCAGCGAGAAAGCTTTAGGGTGCTGACATTGTTCGACTTGCGGGCCGACACACTCGCCCAGACTGCAGATGGTGGTAGCTGGATGGCCACCGGTGAAAGTTACCCTTGCCAAGTGGTCGATCTCTCGATCGGGGGCTGCGCTGTCGACACCCAACATAATCTGAGAGAAGGCGACCGCGTCAACCTATGCTTGCCTTTGCTCGATCAATGGATCGAAATCCGTGCCACATGCGTTCGCCGCTCCCCTGAGCCGGGCACAGGTGACAGCACCCGCTTCGGGCTTGAGTTCCGAGAACTGTCCATGGCACAAGAGGACATTCTTCATAAGGCCGTGATGGCCCTTCAACGTGAGGCGTTGGCCGACCCTGGGGATGGCCAAGAAAGCAACGAAGAGTCCGCCGACCAGGGGGCGACACCGTCCAAGACCGGATAGCTGGCCTCATGTCAGACACCCTCAGCCCCGCACAAAAACAATGGCGACGCCGCATCTTTGCGTCGACCTGGCTCTCGTATGCTGGCTACTACTTTTGCAGAAAGCCGTTTTATATTGCCAAAGCTGAACTCGGCGCTGAACTCGGCTTTGATGCGACGAGCTTGGGCTGGATCGGCAGTGCCTTTTTAATCAGCTACACCCTGGGTCAATTTGCCGCTGGTGCTGCTGGAAACCGATGGGGCCCGCGCTTGATCTTGCTGTGGGGCATGGGCATGAGCGCTGGGGTCAACCTGATGTTCGGCTTTAGCAACTCCTTGGCCACATTCATGGTGTTGATGACCCTCAACGGCCTGGCTCAAGGCACAGGCTGGTCTGGCAATGTCGGCGCCATGTCCATGTGGTTTCGCAGGGCTGAGCGGGGCACAGTGATGGGCCTTTGGGCCACAAATTATCAAGTAGGCGGCGTCGCTGCGAACACCATGGCCGCCTTTTTGCTTGGGACATTGGGCTACCGGTACGCGTTCTTCTCAGGCACGGTGGTGCTGCTGGCCGTGTTGGTATTTTTTGTTTTCAATCAGCGGGACAAACCAGAAGATCTTGGTCTCGAGGCCATCGCTGTTGATGCCGCAGATGAGTTTGAAAGCGGATCCAGTGTGGGCTGGGACAAAACAGTCATGATCAACATCGGGCTGGTGGGCGTTTTTTACTTTTTCATCAAGTTTATTCGCTACACAATCTGGTCTTGGACCCCGTACATGCTTTCCAATAACTACGGCATGTCGGGCTCAGACGCGGGGTATCTCTCAACCACCTTTGACCTCGCCGGTATCGCGGGCGTCATCACCGCGGGCTGGCTCTCTGACAAGTTTTTTCGGGGGCGTCGCGCCAAAATCAGTTTTCTGTTCGTACTCGCGCTCGGCATCTCCACCCTGATTCTCTACTTTTTTGGCAGCGTTAACCTGTGGCTAATGGGCGGATCTTTGGGGCTTATTGGGTTCTTTTTGTACGGACCCGACGCACTCATGACTGGGGCCGGGGCAATCGAAGTCGCAGACCTTAGACGCGCCACCTTGGCGGCTGGCATTATCAACGGCATGGGCAGCATCGGCTCGGTGGCCCAAGAGTTTATCGTCGGTCCTTTGCTTGAAAAATCGGGCCCCTCTGCAGTTTTCCAGGTTTTATTGGCTGCGAGCCTTGGTGCTGTGATCTCCATGGGCATCTTGCTCAACCGAAACCGCACTGGCAAAGCAGACCTCTGAGGACACCATGAAACAACGATTCAATGTCATCTCACCGGTGGACGGCTCGGTTTATCTCACCATGGAGCGTTCCAATCCGGGCCAAATCGCACGGACCTTAGATAAATCTCAGGCAGCAGCCAAGTTGTGGCGAAGCTCCGCCATCTCAGAACGCATTGATCTCGTCGAGGCCTTTGTCAGCGCGCTTGAGGCCAAGACCGAAGACATCTGCGAATCCCTCACGATGTCGATGGGGCGTCCAAGCCGGTATGCTTCTTTTGAAGTCAGCGGAACAGCAGAAAGAGCCCGGTATATGGCGGGCATCGCACAAGCGTGCTTGGCTGACAAACACCTCGATGAAAAAGCTGGATTTAAACGGTATATTCGCCGCGAGCCATTGGGTGTTGTGATGGTTTTGTCGCCCTGGAATTATCCATATTTGTGTGCGGTTAACGCCGTCGTGCCCGCCATTTTGAGCGGCAATTCGGTCATTCTAAAGCACAGTGAGCAGACGCCGATGGCCGCAGAGCATTTCGGGGCCGCCTTTAAGGCTGCAGGCTTGCCCGACGGCCTATTTCAGGTACTTCATATGAGCCACGAGGCCACGGCCCTCGTCCTTGGTGACGACTGTATTGACCATGTGTGCTTTACCGGTTCAGTCGCGGGCGGGGCTGCTGTGTCGGCGGCTTTGGCGAAACGAACCGGAAGAAAACGTTTTATCGGAGCGGGACTAGAGCTTGGGGGCAAAGATGCCGCCTATGTCCGTGCAGATGCTGACCTTGCCGTTGCGGCGGCAGGCGTGGTCGAAGGCGCGCTTTTTAACTCCGGCCAATCATGTTGCGGTGTCGAGCGCGTCTATGTGCACAAAGATGTGGCAGCAGAGTTTATCGAGCGTGCAGTAAATGAGGCCAAAACCTATGTGCTCGGCGATCCGCGTGAGCAGACCACCACCTTGGGGCCCATGGTTCGGCAACGCAACGCAGACATGGTGCGCGGGCAGCTCACTCAGGCACTCGAGGCCGGGGCACACCCACACCTCGACGCTGCGAGATTTAGCGCTGACCGTGCGGACACCCCCTATTTGGCCCCCCAAATTTTGAGTGCCGTCGACCACAGCATGCCCTTTATGACGGAGGAAACCTTTGGCCCCTGCATGGGCATTATGACGGTCTCAAATGACGACGAAGCCATCGCGCTGATCAACGATTCTGACTACGGCCTGACCGCTTCGATTTGGAGCCCAGACCTCGACCAGGCCGAACACATCGGCGACCAACTTGAGACTGGGACCGTGTTTTTGAACCGGTGCGACTATCTGGACCCAGCCTTGGCCTGGACTGGGGTAAAAAATACAGGCCGCGGCACCACATTGTCCTCCGTGGGTTTTGAGCACCTCAGCCGCGCGAAGTCCTTTCATCTTCGTACAGGTATTTCATGATGGGTATCGATAGCCCCGCCAATTGGAACTACCCCACCTCCATCCACTTTGGTGCCGGCCGCATTGAAGAGTTGGCCCAAGCTGCAGCGGCGTTGGGCATGCGTCGGCCTCTGCTGGTGACCGATCCTGGTATTGCCCGATTACCCATTTTGAGCACCGCGCTTGAGGCAGGCAAATCTCAAGGTATGGCCCTGAAAGTCTTTTCCGATGTTGATGCGAATCCAGTCGGAAAAAATGTGGACGATGGTGTGACCGCCTTCCGCGCCGGTCAACATGATGGGGTCATCGGCTTCGGTGGAGGCAGTGCCCTCGACGCTGCAAAGGCTATCGCCATGATGTCTGGCCAGGACAGACCCTTGTGGGATTTTGAAGATATCGCCGACAACTGGAACCGAGTGAACGTAGCGGGGATGGCCCCTGTGGTCGCTGTTCCCACCACCTCAGGAACAGGATCCGAGGTGGGCCGTGCAAGTGTGATCACTCAAAAGGCGAGCAACAGCAAAAAGATAATCTTCCATCCTGCCATGCTGCCTGGGCGCGTCATTTGCGACCCAACACTGACCATTGGTCTCCCCGCCCACATCACGGCAGCAGTGGGCATCGACGCCCTCAGCCACAGTCTCGAGGCCTATTGCGCAAAAGGGAACCACCCAATGGCAGACGGAATCGCCCTTGAGGGTATGCGTTTGGTTCATGCCCATTTGCGCACCGCCGTGAACACACCTCAAAATATCGTCGCCCGCAGCGGCATGATGGCGGCCTCGTTGATGGGGGCAACAACATTCCAGAAAGGGCTCGGCGCGATGCACAGCATGTCCCATGTTATCGGCGCGCGTTTGGGTGCACATCATGGGCTCATCAATGCCATCGTGATGCCCTATGTAATGGTCGCGAATCGAGATGCCATCGCTGGTCGGATGACCACACTCGCGCGGCATCTAAGGCTGACCGACGAGAGTTTCGATGGTGTGCTCGCTTGGATCCTTAAGCTCCGCGAAGACCTCAATATCGCCCACACCCTCGCGTCGTTGGGCATGACCCATGACCATATCGCCACCTTTGCACCTGCTGCTGTGGCCGACTCATCCACCGCCACCAACCCCATCGCTTTCGATTCAGATGATTTCTCACTGTTGTTCGAAAATGCCATTGATGGCGTTTTGACTTAGGCCCAGCCCTGGGTGTGATGGCCAATGCGCTCAACCTTTAAGCCATCGCAAACTGCGCAGGTGTGAACTTCGTTCTTCCTCAGTCAGGCATTATGGATCGGGCTGGATTTCGTTGTTTCATGTGGGCAGTCCACGCGTACACCATGCCGGCACTCCTGAACTCGGGTTGGAGACCATCAGCAGTTTAAACTGGTGCAGTGTCGCCGACTGATCAAGTCACAACCACGCGCTGGTCACTCTCCACCAACCACACCTCGAATACCGGGAACTCATCTAGCCCGAGACCATTTTTAACCGCGGTGGCGTAAATTCGGCCTTGTGGGGCATGATGGGCAGCCACATCCTCTGCTGAGCGACCCGCCAATCGGTCGGTTTTATAATCTGCAACAACCACCTTGCCCGTGCTTGGACACCTGTACAGCAGATCGATTGACCCGGCCCAGGCGCCCACTGGCCCTTCCCCTTCGTCGTCTGCCCTGAGAATCATCGACACCTCTGTGCCAAGAACCTCTACTAACTGAAGATATTTGCTCAACTCACCGCCCTCAAATACATCCCGTAGCTCCCGAGCGCGTTCATTGGCCTCATCGGGAATCGCTCCGCCCTCGAAGGCGCACCTCAGAGC
>DBIS01000228.1 GCA_002296975.1 Deltaproteobacteria bacterium UBA796
GCTCACTCACCCCTGAGACCAAGTCCAACCGTTCTGGCCGAAGTGGGTCCACAATCCGAAATAAGCCGCCGCGGTCCTCATCATCCAGCCCTGAAAACAAAACGGAGGAAGCCAAAATATCACCGCCCTCCAAGGCCAGGGCACTGCCAAGACCACCGTAGCGCTCGAGCTCGGCGCGGGTCATGCCGAATAACAACAGGGCATTCACATCTGCAGATGGAAGAGATGGCTCAGAACGGGTCTCTGCTCGCCAGTCACTGTAGGTCCCAGATACCCGGTAATTGACGGCATAATCCTCGTCTCGGGTGCGAATATCCGTCGCCAAAAGCAGGTCAACATCCGGGTCAAAGCTGAAGGGATCGGAAAAATGAAGCTCTGCGCGTTCAACTTCGAACTCGCGTTCTTTGATGTAGACCGTTCCACCTGAAATGCTTCGAATATTCCCCACCAACCCTGGATGGTGAGTGTCTCCCACCACCTTTAGTACCCCTCCAGCGACCAAGTCCGCGAGGTTGTTTCGGACGCGAATCGTGTTGTCGGAGACCAAGTCGATGTCCATCGAAAACAACGCTTCATCTTCATCTAGCGATAGACCGACCACACCATCTACTGACGGCTGAAATAGGCTGTCTTCCCAAGAGATACGCTCGCTGAAAATCATCTCGTCGACGTCAACCCGACCCGCGAGCACCAACTCGTCAACCGGCCCGTCAAGTGTGAGCGTGGCATCGCCAGTCACCGGCGGAAAGTCATTCAAATACTTCAGGCGACCATTCACAAGCGTGCCGGCAATCGAAAACGCCGTGGGCCGCCATGCCGAAGATTTCCAACCGCCAGTGATTTTGACCTTTCCACTGCCTATCTGGCCGACGAGTCCGTCAAAACGAGAACGGGTCAAGTGGCCAGCAGCCAAATATGGGTCACGCTCAGCCCACAGTTTGTCCAAGCCATCTAGGTCGATATTCCGAAAGCGGGTCCCCTGGGCGTTCATGCTCACGACCCCCTGAATCCCCTCGATGGCATGGGGAAACCAATCCCCTTGGACCGTCACAGACGCCAATGCGGCGTCCACATTCCATTGGGGCTGTTTGATGCTCCCACCCACCGACACATGAACGCCTACGCTTCCATCTGCGCGGGTCAGCCCCGGCACCACCATTCGGGCGAGGTCCGCATCGACGATTCCGCCACCCAATCCGCTCAGTTGCCCATGATCGTCAGATAACATCGCCAACGAAAAATCCGTGCCACCCCCAACAAGATGTAAGCCTTCCAGTTGCATCTGACGCCCGGTGGAAGCAAAGCCCCAAGGACCAACCGAGCTGAGCGTATGGCGGTCCCAGGCCAGTGAAAATGAGCTGCCGACCCCGACCAAGTCCACAAATGGGTTTCGACCATCCAAGTCTCCGGTCAAATGCACCTCGCCGCTCGCCAATGCGGACACCTCAGAGCCATCTACACCGATGGGGAATAATGTGTGCACGGGAAAGTCAACCAAGGTCGCATCCAAATCAAAGGTGCTGTCCTGCTGGACCCAGCCGTTGAACACCAAACCTTGGTTTAGCACTTCACCCTCAAGCACGATGCCGCCAGCATCGGACTCGGACTCCGTGTGAAAATCAATGGTCGAATCCGGCACAGCATGCCCAGCATAGACCGTGTTGCGCAAGGCCAACCGACCATGAGGCGCTGGATTCATTAGCCGCCCTTTGACCACCGCATCCAACATCAAGTCACCGGACAAGGGCAGGTTCATCCGCCCAAGTCTGTCCAAACGCTCCACCCTGAAGCCCGTGCCGGTAACCTCGAGGTTGGCCAACCAATCCAAGGTGACGGAGCCTCGCACAAACAAGCTCTCTTCACCGTTCCAACGATTGAGGCCCAGCTCGTCAATCCGAACCACCCCCTTGTCCAGCCAGCCCCGAAAGTGTCCGGCGGGGAATGATTCACCCAAAATAATGGCATCGCGAATATGAGCGTCGATTTCACCGTCGAGGGCTGAGGGCTCACCAAATATACGTAAATTACCCGACAAACGTCCATCGACCCAAGGCAGGGCCACCCCGCCAATACCGATGAGGTCACCCACCCGGGCATCGTCCACCTGAATGTCTATATCCATGGTGGTGTTGGCCGAAATCTTGACCATGCCGCTACCTAAAAAGGAAGTCGCCCCTAATTTTCCATTGAAATGATGAAAGTCGAGGGTGCGCAAGTCATCGCAAACAAATGATATATCGGCGGTATCGGCGAGCTTTAAGCCAACCATTTGGAAGTCTCGGACTTGACCTGATGCGGCTATTTTTACTTTCTTAAAAGGGCCTCTTACCGTACCGCTGACCCGACCAAAACCCCACAGATTGAGGTTGTTCAAGGGCCGAAATGTGGACAGGCTGGTGTGATCGAGGTCAAACCGAATGTCCAGCGGCCCCGTCGATGTATACCCAATGAATGAGTCGATCATGCCGGTGGTGGCCCCGGCAAGCAAATGCCTGCTCCGTAACCACACCCCATTGCGGTCGGTGTCGATGGCACCGGACAACTTGAGATTCGGCAGTCCTAAAATCTGCCGAGTGTTTGCGCCCCCGGGAGGCCCAGACCCTACATCCAAACCATCGGCTTCAAGTTCATAGCTACCGACCAAGCGAAAAGGGCTCAAGGTGCCGCCAACTTGGATTTGACCGTCGAGGTCCAAGGTAGTCCAACTGTTTCGATGCCCTCCTGCCTCGCGAATAGCGGCCCTCAAATCGATGCCATCAAGGCCCACCTTGAGAGAGATTCCCCGGGACACCAAGTCGACGTCGGCCTGCATGGCCACCGTCCCTTTCGCCCAGGTCAAATTGACCGACGGAATGGATAGATGGCGGCCCCTAAGTTCAATCTCCGCGACCATCCGCTCCAGGTCCATGCGTTGGGGCCGTTCGGGCCTTGTGGTGTTGTGGTGCACCAGGTTTTCAAGTACAACTGTGGCCTTTGCCGCCGGGTCTCGCACGGTCCCCAACAATTCAATCTCGGCGTGTGCTGTACCCTCAAACCGGCGGGCGCTGGAGACAAATGAATCAAATATCGGCATGGCTACCGAGACTGTGGCCTGTCCCTTCAAGCTACCCCCAAAAACCATGTCGAGGCTGCCTTGGGAGTGTGTGTGCTGGGATTCAACTCTAAAATCGGCGATGTGCAGCCCTTTGGGTGACACTCGAACATCTATGAGTTCGATGGCGTTGGCATTTTCATCCAAGTCGCCAACCTTCAGTCGCGCGCTCTCTACACGAATATCCACGGCATCCCGTTTGGTCGTCTCGAGAAACACCCCATCCATCACCACTTTACCGGCCGCCCCTGCGAGCTCGACCCGAGCGTTATTCACCCGGATGCGGCGCCAGGGCAGCTGATCACCGGAAGATTGGGCATTCATGTTCCGGAACTCACGCAGGCCATCATCGTCGAGATGGAGAGACACCACTGGTCGATCAACCTCAAGAATCCGAATGAAGGCGCCATCCCAAGGCAAACCCAAGCCAATCGCGATGCGCTCTACAGCAACGATGGGTGAAGTCTCGCCAGATGGAAACACATGGCTCAATACAAGCCCCGAGAGTTCAACCCTTCCCGAGGCTGCACTGATTTGCACATCTCCAACAACTGCCCGTTCACCTGTGGCCAGGGAAATCACCCGCTCGAGCAGGCGTGCCGTCGGACGTTCTACCCATTGCGTTCTCAGGCTCAAGTCCATCAGTACAAACGCGACAAGCACTGCCAGAAACAACCGTATTTTAGTGCCACGCTTTAGGGTTTTCATGTCTGCCCTATCCTCCGTGACCATGTGACGCTGGAGCGGGCGACGGGATTCGAACCCGCGACAACGAGCTTGGGAAGCTCGGACTCTACCAACTGAGCTACACCCGCAAAACCAGCACACACGGCGATACCGCACGTTGCATACCTATCACACGCATTTGACTGCTTAGCAAGGGCCGAAACCCCGCGGCCATCAGCGCTTTAAGCCCGCCCTGAGCGCCTCAATATCTTGGGAGCGATGCCCTGGGACCAAACGCTCAAGTTCCCCCAACAAACGGGCAGCGGTCCTCGCCTTGCCAAGCATGGCAGCGATGAGGGCCAAGCCCCACAAACCTTCCGAATATCCACTGGCGTCCTCGTCCACTTCGTCCATCGACTCTTGCAGGACACGACGCGCCTTTTTGGCCTCGCCGCGAAGCGCGTAGACTTTCGCCATGATGCACGCACCCAACAAATCGTCTCTTTCTTCGGCCAAGCCGTAAGCTTTGTCCAACTCACCGAGCATGACCAAGCCGCGCAGGCCCAGATACCCAGGGTCCAGTTGGACCACTGGCGCTGATGGGCTGGCTGGTGCCGCCTCAAAACCACCGGGGTCATTTGAAATCGGTGTCAGCGCCTCCATTGGCACAGCTTTAATGGCGGTGCTGTCTGCAGCGGCGAAGATTTCACCGAGCTTCATCAACACCGCCTCATTGGTCGGATCGGCATCCAAGGCCGCTTGGTAGGCTGATATCGCACCCGCTGAATCCCCCGCTGCGGCGAGGCGGTCACCCTCTGCCTCTCGCTCGTCATGAACCTTGGCGACCGGTGAGGACTCCTCATCTAAAGCGGCGTCTTCAATCCCGCCGTACTCCTCTTGCTCATCATCCATCTCGATGGACATCTCCTCGTCCTCATCCTCAACCTCTACATCCATCTCGACGGCAACAGCGACCCCAGCCCCAAGACTGCTGAAGTCTCCGCGCAGCACCAACATCCGGGTAGCGATATCAACTTTGGCAGCATCCTCGTCGGATTCGATCGCATCCATCTCAGCGATCGCTCCCGCCACATCGTCAAGCTGGGCAAGCACCTCAGCCATCATGGCCCGGACGCTTACCGTCTGGCGAATGCCGTTGCTGGCCTCTAAAACCACCTTCGCCCTGTCTGGAAAGCCGTACTTGGCCAATACTCCAGCCCGCACCACCACTTCGGTTTCCTCATCATTTTTTGGCTCGGTCCACCCTTGGTGGGTCAAGCGGAGTTTCACCTTCTCCGCGATCGATACGGCACTGCCCACCTCCGCAGCGAGGGACGCGTCCTCTGGATCACAGGCTGAAGCACGCATAAGGGCATCCAGCCTGTCCACGACCGCATCCGCCTGGTCATACACTTTTGCCAGCTGCATCAAAACTTTCTTGGCCTTTGGCTTTTGATCCATCAACTCGAAACATTGCGCAAGCATGGACAACACACGGGTAGAGCCGGGGTCTACTGAGTAGCCCTTTTGAATATGGACCAACGCTTCTTTGGGCGCACCCATTGAAATTCTGGCCTCAGCAGCGCCCTCGAGGCAGCCCATGTCGGCCTCTCTGAGCTTCAATCCCCGCTCCAAAAATAGCGCTTGGTCCAAGGTAGCACCCCGACGTCGCGCATCGAAACCCAGTTTGACCCAAACCTCAAAAGCCTCATCAGCTTGCCCGCAGCGCCCGAGAATCTCGGCGTATTTCACCTTTGGCGGCACCTCACCCGGACACAGGGACATCAACTCACGCACATATGGCATGGCGTCCTTCGGTCTGGTCGTCAACATGTCGATGACCTTCAGGTAGGTCTCCTTCGCATCGTCGATTTTTCCGATCTCTTTCTGCGCACCACCGAGTTGGCCCAAGGTCTGGACATCGCTTGGGTTTAGCTCGTGGAGGCGCTTAAGAATAATACTGGCAGCCCGATGCTGCCCTTCTTTGAGTTGCCCTGCAGCCACATCCCGGAGCTGCCGAATGGCCTCAGGCTTTTTGTCCAAGCCCAAATACAAGTCAGCCAGCTTGGAGCGAACCCGGATGTCTCCTTTCGAAAGCTTCAACAGCTTGAGGTACACCTCAACCGCCTCTTCTTTCTTGTCCTTCTGAAGCAATAACATTGCCATTTGCTCAAGTTGGTCCCGGGATTCAGCCACATTTACCTCTCTTTTGCATTTCGCTCTGCCAACCACGCATCCACAAAACCGGTGTGGAACGAGGAACGATTAAAAGCCTCACTTTCCAGAAGGGCTTTTTGCAGTGGAATGGTCGTAGAAATCCCCTCCACCACAAATTGGTCCATGGCCACCAACATTTTCTTGATGGCTGTGGGCCGGTCGCACGCCGTCGTGATCAACTTGGCCACTAGGGAATCATAATACGGTTGCACCATCGCTTGCTCATGCACCGCAGAATCCACCCGAACGCCCAAGCCTCCAGGCGCGTGATAGCCGGTGATGAGCCCAGG
>DBIS01000345.1 GCA_002296975.1 Deltaproteobacteria bacterium UBA796
GAGTCTCGCCCACGACCTGCGCCACCGTGGAGTTGCTGTGGCTTTGCTTCATCCTGGCTTTGTAAAAACGGACATGACCGGTGGTCGTGGAACGGTAGAGCCCGAGGTCGCCGCCGCTGGATTGCTCGCCCGCCTTGAGGCTTTGAATATGGAAAATTCCGGCAGCTTTTGGCATGCCAATGGTGAGGTGTTGCCATGGTAAACGGGTACATTTTGTTTGTAGCGTTGAGAGGTGGCCGATGAGCAAAAGCTTTGGCGCCCGGGTGCGCGCAGATTTTTTAGCGGGTATTTTGGTGCTCGCACCTTTGGGCTTGACTGCTTGGGTATTTTTTGCGCTCGTGGGTTTTGCCGACGGCTTGATTCGCTTGCTCCCAGATGCGGCCCAGCCAGAGACCTATTTGGGCTTTCCTTTACCGGGGCTGGGTGTGTTGGTTGCGGCCATCTTGGTGTTGTTCACCGGGCTGACCATGCGCTATTACGCGGGCCAAAAAGTGGTTGCGTGGTTTGAGCTATTGCTCGGGCGTGTACCGGTGCTTTCGGGGGTTTACCAAGGCCTGAAACAGTTGATGAACACGCTGTTTACCAGTCGTGGTCAGCACTTTCGGCAGGTTGTCCTCATGGAGTATCCCCGCCGAGGAATCTATTGTTTGGCCTTTGTTACCAATGAAGACCAGTTTGTGCGTCTCGAGAATGATGAGCGACTCATCAGCATCTTTTTACCCACCACCCCCAATCCAACTTCGGGCTTTTACCTGCTCATCCCTGCCAAGGACCTGCTCAAGCTCGACATGAGCAGCGAGGAAGCGTTTAAGTTGATCATGAGCGCGGGTATCGTCACCCCAGGTGGCACCCGAATCGCTAACAGTTGGGCTGGTTTTACCAATCCTGGTGTGTTGCCGCCGGCCTGAGCGCGGTCAACAAGCCGGTTTACAGTTGGGCCTCTATGAGAAATACGGTCTCGTCGGCGCTCAATGGCGGCTTGGGGCCGTCCAGGGTGTATGGCGCCATTCCGCTTCGCCCAACCAAGGCGGTGTGAGTGGTCGCCGCGGTGGACAAGGGGGTGACGAGGTAGAGCTGCCTAAAGCTTCTGGCCTCGTTGAGGGAGTGGGGGATGAACAACTTGCCGTGTACATCAACCAGTCGCCCGCCCGCCTGGTCTGCCAGGGTTGCGATGTCATACAGGACTTGATCGCCGCCGTGAAGAATCCGGTAAGCCAATGGTTTGGCGGGGTCATAGACCGGAACACTGTCCGGCTTGACGGTGGCCCGTTTGGGCTTTGGCCCAGTGGCTGTGGGCTGGGCTTGCGCTTTGGCCTGTGAGTTCCCACTGGGCTCGGGTGCCGGAGCCGGCGTTTGGGCCTTGGGTGGTGCTTCGAGTGGCGGGTCGGCCATGGCTTGAGTTGGGTTTTTGGCGGGTGAGGCGGCTTGGGTTCCAAATTTGTCGTGGTTTATTGCCACCAGCACAATCAGCCCTGCGCCAAGGACGGCGACAAACTCTGTTGGCACCCGGGCCAGGCGCCTTTGAATCCAAGCAACCTGGCTACCCGACACAGGCTTCTTTGCTATCAGCGCCATTGTTCGCGCCTTAAAGCCCGGCGGAGCAGCTTTGGGCCCATCGTCATTGAGCAGGTTGAGGGCTTGCTTCATGGCCAGCAGGTCGGCGCTCAATGAAATATCACGTGCCACGGCCTCTGCTACAGCGATCGCCTCGGCTCTGGGCAGGCTGTGGTCGAGATAGGCACTCAAACGATTGCGTGCGAAGAAGCTGTCCATCATCGTGCCTGTGTGGGCTTTGCCAAATCTCTGGCCATTGTCAGCCGCCCGCGATGAACCCTGCTGCGGACAGTGCCGATGGGCAGATCCAGGGCCGCTGCGACTTCGGCCAGTGATAGCCCCATTACATCTCTCAACACCACCGCCAGGCGAAAAGGCCATTCCAAACTGCGGATGAGGGTACCGACCCGATCTGATTGTGGGTCCGTCTGGGTGGTCGTGTCACGGGGGGGGGCGCCAGCCTTCTCATCCTCGTGGCGGGCAGACATTGCCGCGATGGTTTGCTGAAACAGCCAGGGTTTAATCGGGGTGTCTGCGCTCAAGCGAAATATGGCCTGGTGTGCAGAAACAAAAACCTGCTCGGCGGTGTCTTCCGCGGCCTTGGTCTCTCCCAAAACCCGAAGGCAGAGGGTGAAGATGTCATCGCTGTGGAGGTCGACGAGTTCAGCGAAGGCTGAGGCGTCGCCGGAGTGACTGCGACGAATCAAGGCGGCATCGTGGGACATCGGCGTCTTAATCGTGGCCGGGCGCGACCATGCGAAGTCGGTCACCGGATTTTACCGCGTTAAGGACATCGTCCAGAGAGATGCGGTTTAAAGGGAAAATCGCCTTTTTTACCCGTGCACCTTTAAGGGTGCAGCCGTCGAGGTTCGCGAAGTCAAGATCTGTTCCCTCGAGGGTGGCCTGGTCGAGGCTTGCGTCCTTGAGGTTCGCGTGCCACATGCTGGCGTGGGTGAGATCGGCACCGTGAAAGGTGCAACGACTCAGGTTGGCCTCCGCCAGCTTTGCCCGCGTAAGGTCAACATCGTCGAACTTGATGCCGTTGAGGTCAACCCCGCGGAGGTCTGCACCCACCAAGGAGTTGCCCCGGCGGATGGCATCTTGGACCTGCTTTCTGGTCAGAGTGCCAAGGGCGGAGGAGTAATCGTCTTTGTCGCTTCTACGGCTCATGCGTGTCGGGCCTCGGGGGTGTTCTCTGTACGTGTAATCAGCTGCAGGGTTTTTGCCGCTATTGTTGGGCCCGGTGCTGTGCGAAAGGCTTCAGCGTAGTGGATCCCGCCTGGGTTAAGTGTGTTGCACTCGACCAGCTTGTCACCGATGATGTCGAGCCCAGCGAGTACGATTCCGTTGCGGCGTAAGTGGGGGCCAATCGCTGCACATAGCGCCCGGTCCTCGTCGGTGATGGTGGTGGCCTCGGGTTGGCCGCCCCGCTGTAGGTTGTGGTGAAAGCTCCCAACCCCACGGCGCCGTAAATACCCGCCGACAATTTGTCCATCGACCCAAAATATACGTTTCTCACCGGCATCGGCCTCAGGTAAGTAGGCCTGTACAACCACGGGGCCCGGCACAATACGCGCCACATCGAGCATGGCTGTTCGGATACCCCGTGGGTGCTTGACCCATTGTACACCCCGGCCCCCAGACCCCAATGCGGGTTTGAGAACCACCCCTTGAGGATGGCCTTCTGCGAAAAGCCGAGCAGACTCGGGGTCGGTGGTGACCAAGGTTTGAGGGCTGGGTACATCAAGGAGTGACGCCAGCCAGGTTTTGGCCCGCGTGAGGGCGATGCCTGAGGGGTGGTTGACCACTCGCACGCCGCGCTCGGTCGCCATTAAGCCAAGGTTGAGGACCGTGTTTGTAAGCGGGTTTGCACGCATGAGCAGCAAGTCCAGCCCAGCCAGGTCTACATAGCGTTCGGTGAGTCGTCGCCGGGCCAGCTTGTTGGCGATGGTCGCAGGGTCTTTCTCTGGGCAGTCCAACACATAGGCGCGGGTGATGACCCGACCTTGGGTGGTGACCTCCATGGCGTTGGGTTCGATAAAGCGCACGGAGTGCCCAGCTTCGAGGGCAGCATAAGCCAGGTGAGCGGTGGTCCACGTTGGCCGAATGACGCTGGCCGCAGAAATGAGCATACCGATTTGCATCGGGGGCTTGTATCGTGTGAGGGCCTGGGTTGCTGGGCTTCGATGCCACCCAATAAAAACCGGGCCATCACCTTCAGCTCACTCGGTGCATCGCCAGATAGAACCACGGCTCTATAGTCTCTGGCGGCAAGCGCGTATTGCCCAAGCCGGCGATGAAGATCGGCCATTTGGTAGCGCGCGCGAATCAAAAGTACAGGGTCGCCGGGTTGACTCAGGCCTTCTTTGAGGGCCATCACCGCCTGGCGTTGCATGCTGGGCTCCACCACTTTGGAGATGTGCTGCATGCGTAGACCCGCCTTGCGCTCGGAAGGGCTTAAGCTTGTCAGCGCCAAAAACTTGCCCAAATGGGTGTCGCGTTCGTCATTAAATCCCCCCCGATGGGCCACCCTGGCCAAGTTGTAGCGCAGGAGCTTTATCGCCTCTGGGGTCAGGTCTTTATCGAATTCCTTGGCGCCCAGATTGAGGATATTCCGTGAGGCCTCAGGTCCGTTGAGTCCGCCCACATATACGCCGACGGCGTGGTCACGGGCCGTCCATGAGGCGTTGAGGTACAGCTCAGCGATGGTCAGCGGAGCCTTGTTGAGGGCCCGTGCAATGCGGGCCGCGGTATCGTACCGCTCCCAAACCTGAGGGTCGTCCCGGTTGGCCCAGGTATTTCTTGATGCGGCGATGGCGGCAGCGATGGCAGGGTTTGCCGCCGCCGGAATCGGCGAATCGAGCTTTGAGCCCATCGTTGAGAAATAGTTGCTCGGGCAGGTGCTGACGGCGTATTCGCGAAACTGGCCTCGGGTGGAGTATGAGGCCAAGTCTGAATCATAGCCGCCCAAGGTGTTCGCGCTCACCTTAAAGTATTTGCGCACCTGACCATCACCATAGGGGCAGGGTACTTCTTCAAAGCGAACCCCAGTGGCGAAGGCGGTCGCGAGCATTATCAAAGCGATCATCATTGGCTCCAGCGAAGATTGAAAAAGATGGCGTCATTGTCGCCCATCATTGAGATTGGGCCGCCGCCATAGCTCAGTGCTGCGCTGAGGTCTGCTGGGGGTGGTGTGGATGAGAATAAAAGGACCGCGCCCAAGCCCATCGATAAGCTGTCTGTGGCCACCCAGCGGACTTCAGGGCGGCTCATCCAATCGCCAAAGCTTAAGTTGACCAATGCTGCCGCCAGCAACTCAAGTCGGTCGTTGGCCAGGCTTATGCGTGCTGTGGTGCCCAACTCAAACACATCAGCTTTGGTCAAAAAAGGACCGTCGACAGGCGAAAGCATGTGCTCCCATCGGCCTTCGATGGCCATATAAAAGCGCCCGCTTTGGGTGTAGTCGATGGCGAGGCCGGTACCGGTAGATGGGACGGCTGTGGCATCGAGCCAGCGTTGAGCGTGAACTTTATTGGACCACCACACCGCCTCTGCTCTCAATCCAAAGGGGCCAGCAACGGAAGAGAGTTCCGTACCGGCCATCCAGCTTCGGGGCCAATCGGTGGTGATCGGTGCTTCGGCGCCGAGGGTCGCGAGTTGGTCTAAGCCAGGAAGGCGCTTGTTTTGAATCACCAACCGGTAGTTTGGTCCCAGTCGGGTGATGGGGATGGGTGAGCGCAGGTTGGCCACCATGACCGCGGCGTCCACACCTTGGGCCTCGGCCTCAAAGCGTGCGCCGACATTGCCGTTAATGCCAAATTGTTCGGGCGCTCCCATCTGTTTGGCGGCATCTGCGAAGGCACGCTGAGCGCTGGGGTCGAGCTTGCCAAGCGCTTCCGAGAGTTGTGCGATTGGCGCTGCCAACAGAGTAGAGGCCGGCCCATCGAGCTTGCTCATGCTCCCAATAAAGCCCTCCATCATTCCGGGCTTTACCACCGACCAGTCGCTGCCGACCATTTGGATATGGTCACCTTCAGGGAAGGGCGCGTAGCTGAATTCTGCGCGGATGGTGTCCGTGCCCACCTGCCATACGGCCATCGGTATTGGTGCGCGGGCCGTCTCGATGTTGCCGAGGGGGCCAGCACGGAGGTCTTTCGGGTTGAGTACATCGAGGGAGGAGAGTAAATCGAGCTTGCCCCAACGCTCGATAAGGTTGCCCACACGGAGGTGGGTCTTTCCTGCTTGTCCCGCCCAGCCGCTCTCGCCGGCTGACACCCGCCATATCGCCTCGATGTCTTGGCCTGAGCGTACATTATGGTCGGCGTTTATCCCTAAGAACCATCGGCCGCGGTCCATCCGCTGTTTGGCGGAGGCCCGAAGCCAAGTCCAGCTTTCCCATGCATCAGCTTGATCGCTGGGCTGGATGTCGACGGCGATCAAAGGCGTGATGACCACCCCGACCTCAGGTGGAGATGCGGCGTTCGCGGCAGCCAAAAAGCAGCCCATGGACAGCCAAAACCATCGCATTTCAGCCATTTCTCTCTAAAAACCCAATGGTGAAGGTCTCATTTGGGATTTCATCTGGCGGTAGATTGAGTTGCCATTCGGTGACTTTCAACTCGGTAGATGTGCCCCGGTTGAGGTTTTTCATGACCGAGTGGGTGGGCAGCACAGCACCATTTTGGGTGGCTGTTTGTTGAATGGTGAGCAGCTTTTTGGCGTGGTCTTTGGCGTCAAAAAATTCCACTTGGCGCGGCAGGTGGTCGGATTTCGAGACTGTGGACCGGATGCGACCATAGCTGGACTCGGGGCCGGGCTTGGTGTCGATCACCCAAGTCGTGTCATTGCTTGAAATCAAAGTATGTGTGGCTTTGGGGTCGTCGCTGAAATCAAAGTCTTCATATGAAAAATCAGAGCCCATAAATGCACCCTTTTTAGCCCTTCCTGCGATGCGATTGGTGCGTTTTAGGGCGGGGAGGTACAGGATTTGTTCATCAGACTTTCCGCTTCTCTCCAAAACGATGAGCTGAGTGCCGGCCACATCGGTGGGTTTTGAAAAGCGAACATAGGTGGCATTAAGGCCGTCGATGCGCTTGGTTTTCATCTCAAAGCTGCGATGGCGGCGGGCACCATTTTTGCTCACAAGGACCATTTCGATTTGTTGAATCGCCGATTCTATGCGCTGGACTTTCTGTGCAGTGGCGATGATGGTGTCGGCATTGTCCTCCGCCTGGGCAGGCGAGGCCGTGAGTGCAAGACACACGCTTAGAAGCAGGCGGATCATCATTTATCACCGTGGGTGTTGCGCCAGGCTTGGATGGCAGCAGCGTGAATTATGGGGGCGGGCTGTCCAGTCGAGATGGCCACAGCAGCGACATCCTCGAACTCCGGTGAGGCCTGAAGGACCTCGCCATTGAGCGCGCCGACTTTGACGCGTACGCTGCCAAATGGTGTGTCGACTGGTGTGTGCCAGCGGTCGAGGACGGTGCGGTCGGCCTGGCTTTTGCGCACCCCAAAAGTCGAACCGTGTTTGAGCATCGCGGTGGTGACGGCCTCGGCGTGGTCTGCTTTGGACAGCGCGGTAATGAGCATTCCGCTTCGACCCTTTTTCATGAGCACCGGGCTGGCATACACATCGAGGGCACCCGCTTCGAGAACAGCACTGATCAACGGTGGCAGGTGCTCGCCGCTGAAGTCGTCCATCTGCGCCTCTAAAACCGTGACCTGGTCTACTTGGGCGGTGGTCATAATTTCACCGAGGGTGGCCCGAAGGATATTGGGTACATCATCGGGATTGCGGCTTCCGGCTCCCACGCCTGTCGCCAACAAGCGCATGGTGGGCATGGGGCCAGGGCGTGCGAGTGCCGCCAAAATTCCGGCTCCCGTGGGGGTGGTGCTCTCTCGGCCTTCGGGGCCGGGGCGGACGGGCCAGCCCTCGAGTAGCGCCAAGGTAGCG
>DBIS01000044.1 GCA_002296975.1 Deltaproteobacteria bacterium UBA796
CGGCATCAGCGTCGGCATCAGCGTCTGTGTTTAGGCCAGAATCAAGTGGCGCGTAATCGCCATAGGTGCCCTCTCCAGTCTTTGGCGAACAGGCCAGACCGAGGGAAAGAAACGGAAGAAGTAAACGCATGGTGTCTCCTGGTGCCATGTTTAGGCACCGGAAAAGCCTACCCCGTCTGTACTGCACCGCACATTCGGTTGGCATGTTCTGCTCCGCTGACGTACTGTCGTGAGCATATGCAGTCCCTCGTCGAGCGTTTTTGCCCCAATGTCCACGATGCCCCCGTGACCGCTGCGGCATTTGACCCCACATCCGGCACCATCGTGACCGCAGACGCCGCAGGTGTTGTGGCTGTTCAACGGGCCGGTGAGGCTTCACCTCGCCTGGTCTTTCAGCCTGGCGTCGCCATAAACGGGGCGCTCGCGGTCATCCGAGGTGGCGCCCTGATCGCTGTCGGTGATGAGTCAGGCACCGTCGGCGTCTACAGCAGCCTGGATGGCACACCCACCTTCCGAGAAGAACGAGACGGTGCACGCGGCCGTGTTCGCGCCATGCGGGGCCTGGCACTTAATCCCGAAGGCAGCCAACTCGCGGCCATCGCGGCCGACGGCTTGCTTCGGGTTTGGGACATCACCCGTGATGAACGAAATGCCTGGCGGGGGTTCGGCGGGGACACGGTGAGCTTCGATGGACGGGGCGATAGAATCCTCACCATCGACGACACCGGCCAGCCTCGACTCATGGACCTCAACACACGCGAAGCCCTCTATATGGACAAGCTTCAAACCCCTGCCACGAAAGCCCTCTTCACCGCTTGCGGCACGATGGTTTTGGCAGGGGGAAGTGGCGGCATCACTTTGCTCCGAGTGGCGGACGGGGCCATGCTCGCCTCTTTCGCGACCCAAGGCGGATCCGGCATCCAAAACTTGCTTACATCTCCAGACGGCACCCGTGCTGCGGCCATCACACAGCGCAGTTGCCATATTTTTTCACTGCCCGCCCTTGAGTCCATTGACAGTTTTAAGCACGGGGCTCCCAACCCCACCGGTGCGGGCATGTGGCACACAGGCGGCATTCGGGTCGCGGGCTCCGACGGCTTGATGCACGGCGGAGGTTCTGGCAGCTTAGGCCCTGTCGACCACGTGTGCGGCATTGGCTCCCATCGGGTTTTGGTCCACGCAGATGTCGCATCCATTTGGACCGGCGAAGAGCGTACTGGTCTCTTTAAATTGAGCGGGGATGTTTCAGACTTGTCCATCAGCAGGGGCGGGAATCTCCTGATTACACGCCCAAAAGATGGCCCCATCCAGGTTTACCAAACCCCAAGCGGACAGCCCCTATTCGACGGCGGACAAGAAACCCGCGGCGCCAAAAAAGTCTGTGTTGGCGGCGAGGTCGTCGCCGTCCACCTTCGTGAGGCTGGGGTCCGGTGGTGGCACCTCAAACATAACCGTGGATTCTCCCTCCCTTGGCCAGTCTTTATGGCCCTATCAGGCAGTGGCACTTGGCTGGGCGTCATCACCCCCGGAGGTTCAGTTCGCATTATCGACCCTGCGACTGGAAAAGACGCCCTCGCCGAACCCCAACCCCTGTCGGAATCTCCGTTAAAGATAATCGACTTCGTGAACCGCTGTCCTGAGCTTTTGGTGATGGACTCAGAGGGTGTGTTGGGCCATTACGACCTCACGAACTCCGTCCAAACAGGAAGCCCCGCGGTGGGCCGGGACATCTTGTCCATCAATGTTCCAGTCGATAGAATCTGGGGCATCACCGGCGGAAAGATTGCCGCGCTTCGCCTGCCGGATGGTCAAACGTCCAGCATCCTCTGGGTCGATATTGAACGCGGAGAGGTGATCGCAGAGGTACGTGATCTGCCTGCCCGCGCCGAGGTGGATGGCGAAAACAGCCGAATTTTAATCCCATCTCGATCGGGAGCGATGTTGGAGCTATCGCGAGACGGCAAAGAACTGCGCGTCTTGAGAGATCTGCCGGATCAAGAATGGATCAGCTTTGGGGCCAATGGTATTGCCGCCGCAAGCGACAATGCAACCAGCGTTATTTAGCCCACAACCCACCGGCTAAAAATCTACCGACTCCCCACATCCACAAGGGCGTTTTGCCTGGGGGTTTTCGATCTGAAAACCCGACTCCATGATGGACTCTACCCAGTCGATGGTCGAATTTTGGAGCTTCTCAATATGATCAGGGTTTAAAAAAACCTTCACGCCATCAAAATCGAAAACCTGGTCACCCTCGCCTGGGGTTTCTTCAAGCTCAAGAACATATTTGTAGCCAGAGCACCCGCCGCCCGTCAGCCCAAACCGAAGCCCAAATCCTGGCATATCGAATTCGGACTGCAAACGCTTAATATTCTCGACGGCCATAGGGGTCATATTCACCATTGACATGCTGCCTCCTCTCTTAAGATAACCGAAAGTTTCGCTGGCTCACAATGTTCCAGCGTGGCCAATCGGTGAATCAAAGGCCGAAGCCTGTGTCTTCAGGACCGCCTGGGTCGTCTCCAACGCCTGTGTCGTCTCCAAAGCCTGTATCGTCGGCGCTGCCTGTGTCGTCGACTCCACCGTCAGCGTCGGCATCAGCATCA